>NZ_CANPVO010000044.1 GCF_947581785.1 Candidatus Palauibacter polyketidifaciens
CGTCAGCTCGTGTCGTGAGATGTTGGGTTAAGTCCCGCAACGAGCGCAACCCTTGCCCTATGTTGCCAGCGGATAATGCCGGGGACTCATGGGGGACTGCCGGTGATAAACCGGAGGAAGGTGGGGATGACGTCAAGTCATCATGGCCCTTATGTCCAGGGCGACACACGTGCTACAATGGCCGACACAAAGGGCAGCAATACCGCGAGGTGGAGCGAATCCCAAAAAGTCGGTCCAAGTTCGGATTGGAGTCTGCAACCCGACTCCATGAAGCCGGAATCGCTAGTAATCGTAGGTCAGCCATACTACGGTGAATACGTTCCCGGGCCTTGTACACACCGCCCGTCAAGCGATGGAAGCTGGGGGTACCCGAAGCCGGTGGCCTAACCTTCGGGAGGGAGCCGTCGAAGGTAAACTCAGTGACTGGCGCTAAGTCGTAACAAGGTAGCCGTAGGGGAACCTGCGGCTGGATCACCTCCTTTCTAGGGAGATGTCCTTTCGATGAGAAAGGCACACCTGGACCTCCTGCAAGTCACTCACCTTCTTGTTCAACCTTCCGGCGCCAGCGCCGGCCTGCTCCAACCTGTGGTCCGTCCATGACGTTCAGGGCCGGTTTCGTCGCCATCGTCGGACTTCCGAATGTCGGAAAGTCCACGCTGCTCAACACCTTCCTGGGCGAGCGCCTCGCGGCCGTGACGCCGAGGGCCCAGACGACGCAGCGACGGCTGCTCGGGATCCATTCGGACGAAGCCTCCCAGGCCGTGTTCATCGACACGCCCGGCCTCCTCGAGCCTCGCTACACGCTGCATCGATCGATGAGGGAAGAGGCTCTCTCGGCGCTGGAAGACGCGGACCTCGTGCTCGCCGTGGCGGACGCGGGGTTCGAACCCAGCCTCGACTGGGCCGGCGAGTTCGCGCACTCGGTCCGTGTACCGAAGATCCTCTGCCTCAACAAGATCGACCGGGTGGAGATATCCGGTCGAGAGGCGCTTTGGGCCCGATTCGCAGGCGGCGGCTGGGACGGCGTATACGGGACGTTCGCGACGAAGGGCGAGGGGGTTCCCGAGTTGCTCGAAGCCCTGTCTGCGCGACTTCCGGAGTCGCCGCCGCTGTACCCCGTGGATGAACTGTCGGACGCGCCGGTCCGGCACTTCGTCGCCGAGATGATCCGGGAGACGTGCCTCGAGGAGCTGGCGGACGAGGTCCCCTACGCAGTGGCCATCCGGATCGAGGAGTTCCGGGTTCGGAAGGGAGGCAGGCCCACGTACATCGAGGCCCTGATCCACGTGGAGAAGGAATCCCAGAAGGGAATCGTCGTGGGAGCGGGCGGAAGGACCATCCGGAAGCTCGGAAGCCGCTCTCGCCGGAAGATCGAACGCTTCCTGGGCGGGCAGATCTACCTGCGGCTTCGCGTCAAGGTCCTCCCGAACTGGCGGAAGAAGACGCACCACCTTAGGGTGCTCGGATTCCGGGTTCCCGCGCGGGAGAGCTGATGCCCCTCGACGACCGACTGCTTGAGATCCTCGTCTGCCCGAAGTGCAAGGCGGAGCTGGAGTACCGCGTGGGGGAGGTAGAGGAAGCCCTGCTCTGTCACGCTTGCGGCCTGAAGTTCGAAGTCGACGAGGGGATCCCGATCATGCTCATCGACGAGGCGAAACCTCTCTGACCCGCGGCGGACGACCGCCGGGCCGCGGAGGGTCGCGGGGCCGGGGACGATCCCGGGGTCGCGGACGATCCCGGAGCCGACCCCGAGGTCGCCGGCCAATCAGCGGGCGGCTGCAACGGATCGAGAGCGGCGCGGCCTTCGTCATCCCCGACGAGGGCGATGAAGACATCTTCGTCCGCGCCCGCGATCTCGGCTCGGCCGTGGACGGCGACCGCGTCACCGTGCGGATCGACGACCGCGGGCGGCGCGGACCCAGGGGAATCGTCATCGAGATCCTCGAGCGGGCCCACTCTCGCGTCGTCGGCGTCTTCCACGGCGAGCGCGGGCACGGCTGGCTCGACGCGACCCGGCCGAAGCTCGGAATCGACGTGTTCATCCCCGCGCGCGGTCGCGGAGCGGCCGCGTCCGGCGACCTCGTCGTTGTCGAGGTCACGGACTGGGGGGAAGAGGGTCCGGGCCCGGCGGGCCGCGTCGAACGCGTGCTCGGGCCTTCCGGAGACTCCGCCGCGGCGGTGCTCGCGATACAGGTGGGATACGGGATCCCCGACGCGTTCCCGGAAGCCGTCGAGGAGGCGGCGACGGCCCTGGCCGCGCGGGGAATCCGGCCGGCGGACCTCCAAGGGCGCGAGGATTGTCGGCGTGACCGCGTGGTCACGATCGACCCCGCCGACGCCTGCGACCACGACGACGCGATCTCCATCGAACGGCTCTCGGGGGGCGCGGCACGGATCGGAATTCACATCGCGGACGTGTCGCACTACGTACGCGAGGGCGACCGGCTCGATGCGGAAGCCTGGGAGCGGGGCACGAGCGTGTACCTCGTCGACCGCGTGCTGCCGATGCTCCCGCACGCGCTGTCGAGCGACCTCTGCTCGCTCGTGCCCGGGGAAGACCGGCTGACGCTGGCCGCTTTCCTCACCGTCGATCGGCGGGGAACGCTTCGGGGGACGCGTTTCGCCCGCGCGGTCATCCGAAGCGCGCACCGCCTCTCCTATGAAGAGGCGCAGGAGGCGTTGGACGGCGAAACGACCCCGGCGACGGAGCGGGATCCGGGCCTGCGCGAGGACCTTCGGGCGCTGCTCGAGGTGAGCCGGGGGTTCTTTGATCGCCGCAGGGCTCGGGGCAGCCTGGACTTCGACCTGCCGGAGTCCAGGGTCGTGCTCGACGAAGAAGGGGCTCCCATCGACGTGCGGCGACGGGAGCGGCTCGATTCCCACCGGCTCATCGAGGACCTGATGATCGCCGCGAATGAAGCGGTGGCGAGCTGGGCGATCGAGGAGGGGGTGCCCGCGCTCTACCGGATCCACGAGGAGCCGAACCCCGAGAAGCTCGACACGCTGCGTCTCCTGGCGGGCGAATTCGGGCTCTCCTTCCCGCAACGGAACCCGCGCCCTCGCGACTTCCAGCGCCTGCTCGACGCGGTGAAGGGCAGGGTGGAGGAACCGATCATCTCCGTCCAGGTGCTGCGGAGCCTCGCCAAGGCCCGCTACGAGACGCGCAACGACGGCCATTTCGGGCTCGCATCGCCGGCGTACCTCCACTTCACGTCGCCCATCCGCCGGTACCCGGACCTCGTCGTCCACCGGCAACTCGCTCGCTGGCTGGCGGGGCCGGCCCGCTCTCGCGAGACCAGCGGGGAATGGCTCTCCGCGACAGCCCGGCACGCCTCGGCGCGCGAAGAGAACGCGGCCCGGGCCGAGCGCGATTCGGTGGAACTCAAGAAGGTCGAGTTCATGGAACGGCATGTCGGAGATCACTTCGACGGTACGATCAGCGCCACGACCCGCTTCGGCTTCTTCGTCCGACTCGACGCGGTCGACATCGAGGGGCTCGTCCATGTGAGCCGCCTCGCCGGGGACCATTATGTGCACGACCGGACGCAGCACGCGCTCCGGGGCCGTCGCACGCGGAGAAGCTACCGGCTCGGCGACGCCGTGGAGGTTCAGGTCGTCCGCGTGGATCGCGAGGCGCTGCGGGTCGATTTCGACCTGGTGTAGTGTCGTCCGGGAAAGTTCGCCTTCCGCGCGGTAACGTGGTCTATTTACGGTCGGCCAATACACCCCATGCGGACCCAACGCCTGCGCGGAGGGCCTGGAGCCGAGAATGACGGAGCTCGTGAGACAGAAAGAACGCGCCGAGGCGCTGCGCGGCCGGCTCGATGAGCTACGGGGGTATCTTTGAGATCTTCGAGAAGCTGACCCGCATCGACGAACTCGAGAAGAAAATGGCGGCCCCCGACTTCTGGAACGACCGCGAGGGCGCGAAAGAGGTCATCGGCGAGGCGAACCTTCTCAAGAGCTGGACCCGTCCATGGGCGGACTGCTCCGCCCGAGTGGACGATCTGTTCGAGATGACGCTTCTGTTGGAGGACGAGGACGACGCGGAGCTGGAGGCGGAACTCGAAGCGGGACTCGGGCGTACGGAGGCGGAGGCCGCCCGCCTGGAGTCGCGGAACATGCTGCGGGGCGAGGACGCCCACCGCAGCGCGCTCGTCACGATCAACCCGGGCGCCGGCGGCACGGAGTCGCAGGACTGGGCCCAGATGCTCATGCGCATGTACGTGCGCTGGGCGGAACAGCACGGCTACGACGTCGAGGTCATGGATCTCCTTCCGGCCGAGGAGGCGGGGATCAAGTCGGCCACGCTCGATGTGGATGGACAGTTCGCCTACGGGTATCTCTCGGCCGAACGGGGGGTCCACCGCCTCGTGCGCATCTCCCCCTTCGACTCGCAGCGACGCCGCCACACGTCGTTCGCGTCGGTCTTCGTCTATCCGGTCGTGGACGAGGACATTGAAGTCGCGGTCAACGAAGAGGAACTCCGGGTCGACACCTTCCGCGCATCCGGAGCGGGCGGCCAACACGTGAACAAGACGGACTCCGCCGTGCGGATCACGCATCTCCCGACGGGTATCGTCGTCTCGTGCCAACAGGAGCGCAGCCAGCACAAGAACAAGTCCAAGGCGATGAAGATGCTGCAGGCGGCCCTCTACCAGCGGGCCGTCGAAGAGCGGGAAGCGCGCCGGGCCGAACTGGAGGGGGCGAAGACGCGGATCGAATGGGGCCGGCAGATCCGGTCCTACGTCCTGCAGCCCTACAAGATGGTCAAGGACCACCGGACGAACCTCGAGGTCGGCAACGTCGACGCCGTGCTGGACGGCGAGATCGACGGTTTCATCCAGGCGTTTCTTCAGGAATCCGGCAAGACGAACGCATGAAGGGCCCTCCGCGCGACTCCGACTCCCCGGGATTCCGGGACGCCGCCCGCTGGTACGCGTCGAAGGATCGGCCGAAGCCCGTAAGGGACCGCTTCGCGAAGCTCGCCCGGCTGCGCGAACTCGGCGTGGAACCCTACGGCCACGCCTTCGACCGTTCCCACGACCTGCGCAGCGCCTTCGCGGCGTTCGAGGAGGCGGAGGCCGCGACCGACGGGGCGGCGGACGGGGCGACGGACGGGGCGACGGACGGTGGGGATCCCCGCGAACTCGGGGGCGTCCGCGTTGCGGGCCGCATCCTCTCCTATCGGGACCTGGGAGGGAGCGCCTTCGCGCATATCGGCGACCGCGACGGGCGGCTGCAGATCCACTTCCGGCGCAACGTCCTGGGCGATGAGGGCTCGGCGCTCATGGATCTGCTCGACCTCGGCGACTGGGTCGGCGTCGAGGGGACCGTCTTCCGCACCCGGCGCGGCGAAGTCACCGTTCGCGCGGAATCCCTCCACCTCCTGACGAAGACCCTCCGTCCGCTTCCGTTCGGGAAGGAGGAGGTCGCCGAGGATGGGCGGCGGGTCGTGCACAGCGGATTCAGGGATCCGGCTTCGCGCTACCGGCAGCGGTACGCGGACCTGGCGGTGAATCCGGAGGTCCGCGAGGTGTTCCGGATCCGGGCCAGGGTCGTCACGGAACTCCGCCGCTGGCTCGACGCGCGCGACTTCCTTGAGGTGGAGACGCCGATCCTGCAGCCGCTCTACGGGGGCGCGCTCGCCCGGCCGTTCTCCACGTACCACCATCGGCTCGACCGGAAGATGTTCCTGCGGATCGCGGACGAACTCTATCTGAAGCGGCTCATCGTCGGGAACCTCGACCGGGTGTACGAGATCGGGCACGACTTCCGGAACGAGGGGATCGACCGCACGCACAACCCCGAGTTCACGATGCTCGAGTTGTACTCCGCGTTCGCCGACTACGAGGACGTGATGGAGCTCACGGAGACGATGCTCGGCGACGTCGCCCGGGAGGTGATGGGGACGACGCGCTTCGAGTACGACGGGACGGTCGTCGACCTCGCCGCACCCTGGACCCGGGTCCGCTGGGATGAGGCGTTCTCGGAGGCCACGGGGCTCGATCCGCGGCGGGCCGAGGAGGAGGATCTCCGCGCCCTCGCGAAGGAGACCGGGCGCGCCGACGCGGACGACCTCTCGCGCGTCCAGCTCCTGGATACGCTGTTCTCGGACCGGGTCGAAGGCCGGATCACGGACCCGGTCTTCGTGTACGGTCACCCGATCGAGATGAGCCCGCTCGCGAAACCGATGCGGGGAGAGCCGGAGTTCGCGGAGCGGTTCGAGGTCATCGTGTGCGGTTTCGAGCTCGTGAACGCGTTCAGCGAACTCAACGACCCGGCGGATCAGTGGAACCGGTTCGCGGCGCAACAACGCCTGAGGGAAGCCGGCGACCAGGAGGCGATGGAGATCGACGAAGACTACGTGCGGGCGCTGGAATACGGGCTGCCGCCGACCGGCGGGTTCGGCCTCGGGGTCGACCGCCTCGTGATGCTGTTCACGGGGCAGACATCGATTCGCGACGTCGTTCTCTTCCCCATCCTGCGTCCCGAGGAAGGACGCTCATGAGCCGGGGACAGGGGCGTTTCGAGCGGTTCGTCGCCCGGCGTTATCTGCGCGGGACCGGGCGTCGCTCGTCGGTCTTCGGCGTATTCCGGGCCATCGGCCGCTTTCTCCGCCGGCCGTGGCGACCCCTCGCGGGGGCCGGCTCCGTGGACGAAAAAGACTCAAGGCTCGTCGCCTTCATCTCGAGTCTCGCCGTGGGGGGCGTCGCGGTCGGCGTGATGGCGCTCATCGTCGTGATCGGCGTCCTCAACGGCCTCCAGGAGAGCCTCAGGGACCGGATCCTGAGCGGCGGACCGCATGCGCACGTGATGGAACTCGACAACGGCTTCCAGATGGACGACTGGGAGACGGTGCTCGAGCGGGTCCGACAGGACGAGGATGTGATCGCGGCTTCCCCGTTCGCCTTCAACAAGGTCATCCTCACCCAGGAGGGCGACCGTTACAACGAATCCGTCGTGCTGCGCGGGATCCCGAACGACCCGGAGGGGATGCGGATCGCCGGGCTGATGGAGCACCTCATCATCGGGGAGCCGCCCTTCGGCCCGACGGAATCCGGAAACCCGGGCATCGTGGTGGGACGCGGCCTCGCGCAGAAGATGGGTCTTTACCAGGGGAAGGTCATCGTCGCGGCGTCCACCCGGGACGCGACGCTCTCGGCTGCGGGGCTCTCGGCCGCGCTCCGACGCTTCGAGGTCACGGGGATCTTCCAGACGGGGCTCTATCAGTACGACGACGAGCTCGCGATGGCCCCGCTCGCCGAGACGCAGACCCTGTTCGGACTCGGCGAGTCCGTGACCGGGATCGAGTTCGACGTCGGCGATCCGTGGGACGCGACGGAAGTATCCGCGCGGCTGGAGGAGGCGCTCGGCTGGCCCTACCGGGTGGAGGGCTGGCAGGAACTCAACCGGAGCCTCTTCTCCGCGCTGCGACTCGAGAAGCTCGGCATGGCCGTCGTCCTCATCCTCATCGTCCTCGTCGCTTCGTTCAACATCGTCTCGACGCTCGTGATGATGGTCGCCGACCGCACGCGCGAGATCGGCATCCTCCGCTCGATGGGGGTGACGTCGCGGGGCGTCGGCAAGGTCTTCACCAACATGGGGCTCTTCATCGGTGTCGTCGGCACCACGATCGGGGCCGGCCTCGGAGCCCTCCTCGCCTGGGCGCTGACCCGCTACGAGTTCATCACGCTCCCCAGCGATGTCTACTTCATCGACCGGCTGCCGATTTCGCTCGCGCCGCTCGATGTCACGCTGATCGTCCTCGGATCGCTGCTCATCTCCTACCTCGCCACGATCTACCCGGCGCGAAAGGCCGCGGCGCTCGCGCCGGTCGACGCCATCCGGCACGAATGACGGCGGATCGAGAGGTGGAGGCGCCGTCCGCGGTGCGGGCGACCGGGCTCGTCCGGACGTTTCCGAGTCCGGATGGCGGTCTCCTTCCGGTTCTGAAGGGGATCGATCTGACCGTGGACCCGGGAGACGCCCTCGCCATCGTGGGTCCGAGTGGGTCCGGGAAGTCCACGCTGCTACATTTGCTTGGCGCCCTCGACCGGCCGACGGCGGGAGACGTCTGGCTGGGGGGCGAACGGGTGTCGGAACTGGGGGGGGAACGGCTGGCCGAACTCAGGAACCGGTTCGTCGGCTTCGTCTTCCAGTTCCATCACCTGCTGCGCGACTTCACGGCGCTCGAGAACGTGATGCTGCCCCGGTTGATCGCCGGGGCCTCGCGGGAGGAGGCCCGGGACCGGGCCTCGGAACTGCTGGCTCAGGTCGGGCTGGCGGAACGCGCGAGCCACCGGCCGCGCCGGCTCTCCGGCGGCGAGCAGCAGCGGGTCGCGGTGGCGCGGGCGCTGGCGAACGCGCCGCCGCTCGTGCTGGCGGACGAGCCGTCCGGAAACCTGGACGCCGACGCGACGTTGCGCCTGCACGACCTCTTGTTCGAGCTCGTGGACGGGCACGGCGCGGCGCTGGTGGTCGTGACGCACAGCCGCGAACTGGCGGGACGCGCGAGTCGGGTGCTCCGCATCGAGAGCGGCGCACTCGTCACCGCGCCGGTGAACCGCCGGGCGACGTAACGGAGAGACGGGATGGACTGCGAGAACTGCGGGGAGCGCAAGGCGACGATCACGCTTACGGAGATCGAGAACAACGAGATGCGCACGCTCAATCTCTGTTCGACCTGCGCGACGTTGAAGGGCGTGGCGCCCGGCGGCGGATCCGCGCCCATGGCGGATCTGCTCGCGCACCTCGGCGGGAGCGCCGGGGAAAACCTGTTCGACGAGGCCGGCGAGGCCTGCGAGTACTGCGGCACCGGGGCCGGCGACTTCCGCAAATCGGGGAGGTTGGGCTGTCCGCAGTGCTACGCGCAGTTCCACCGCCAGCTCCGTGCGCTCCTCCGCCGGGTGCACGGCTCCTCGCAGCACATGGGCAAGGTGTACGTCAGCACGGCCCCGGACGCGGACCCCGAGCAGGTTCGCCTCTCCACCCTCAGGCGGCGGCTCGAGCGCGCCGTGGAGATCGAGGACTTCGAATCCGCGGCGGACCTCAGAGATGCGATCCACGCGCTGACGGAGGTCTCGTGACGGACGGGTCGGCGGCCGCACCGCTCATAGGAACGCACGGCCTCGACTGGCTGGATGAAGAGGGCCCCGACGGCGATATCGTCGTCTCGAGTCGCGTACGCCTCGCCCGCAACCTCCAGGGATATTCGTTCTCCGCGCACGCCACCGGAGAGGAGCGCGAAGCCCTGCTCGAGAAGGCGCGGGCCGCGACCGAGGCCGCGGGCGTGCTCGAAGAGGTCGATTTCTGGGAAATCTCCCGCCTCGACCCGGTGGACCGCCTCCTGCTGCTCGAACGGCGGCTCGTAAGCAAGGAACTCATCGGCGGACCCGAAACCGGGCCGCGCCGCGGCTCCGGTCTCGCCCTTTCCCGGACGCGCGCGCTCGGGATGATGGTGAACGAGGAGGATCACCTCCGGCTGCAGACGCTGCGCGGCGGCTTCCAGCTCGCGGCCGCCTGGCGCGACCTCGATCAGCTCGACGAGGAGATCGGCGCCCGTCTTCCGTACGCCTTCCACCAGGAGTTCGGCTTCCTGACCTCGTGTCCGACCAATGTCGGGACCGGGCTGCGGGCTTCCGTCTTCATCCACCTGCCCGGTCTCGTCCTCACCCGTCAGATCCGTAAGGTACTGGAAGGGATGGGGCAACTCGGCGTCACCTATCGGGGTCTATACGGAGAGGGTTCGAGGATCGTGGGGAACCTGTTCCAGATCTCGAACCAGACGACCCTGGGCAAGACCGAGGAGGATCTGATCGACCAGCTCGAACGCCTGGTCGGCCGCGTCATCGGATACGAGAAGCAGGCGCGCGCCGTCCTGCTGCGAGAGGCGCCGAACGTGCTCGAGGACAAGGTTTGGCGAGCCTACGGGATCCTGTGCCACGCAAGAAGCCTGCCCTTCGAGGAGATGATGAACCTCCTCTCCGGGGTCCGTCTCGGCATCTCGCTGAAACTTCTGAAAACACCCCGGGTAGATGTGATCAGCCGCATGATGATCCATGCCCAGACCGCACATCTCGCCCGCGCGGCGGGGCGCCGGCTCGACGAGGCGGATGCGGACGCGTTCCGCGCGAGCTACGTTCGAAGAGCCTTGAATGACGCGGGATCGCACTGAGTCGCGCTGCCGGCCGTTACGTCGACGCCACATGAGGCTCGGATGAACTACAACTTCACGGACCGTGTTCGAAAAGTGCTCGCCATGGCGCGTGAAGAGGCCATCCGCCTCAAGCACGACTACGTGGGCACGGAGCACATCCTTCTCGGCCTGATTCGTGAGGGCGAGGGCGTCGCCTCCGCGGTCCTGGCCAACCTGTCCGCCGACCTCGACGAGTTGAAGCGGCTGGTGGAGGGGAACATCCGGACGGGGAAGAGCAGTTCGTCGATCGGCGAGCTCCCCTACACGACGCAGGCGACGAACGTGCTCGAGCACGCGATGGCGGAGACGGAGGAACTCAACCACACCTACGTGGGGACGGAGCACCTGTTGCTCGGTCTCCTCCGCCAGGAGAAGGGGCTCGCGGCCAAGGTGCTCGGAGAGGCCGGAATCGGGCTCGACAGCGCGCGGGCCGAGACGCTGAAGCTGCTCGGGACGGACGTGCCCGCCGGCGGCACGCCCGCCGCGGCCTCCGTTTCCGATCCCGCAAGCGCATCGGGCACGAAGGGGGACAAGAAGTCGAAGACCCCGGCGCTGGACCATTTTTGCCGCGACCTCACGCAGCTCGCGAGCCAGGGGAAGCTCGATCCGACGATCGGACGGCTGGGCGAGATCGAGCGCATGATGGAGGTCCTCTCGCGCCGCAAGAAGAACAACCCCGTGCTCATCGGCGAGCCGGGCGTGGGCAAGACGGCGATCGTCGAGGGGCTCGCACAGGCTATCCAGCGGGGCGATGTGCCCGACAGCCTGAAGCGGCACCGCGTCCTCGCGCTCGACATGGCGGCGGTCATCGCCGGCACGAAGTACCGGGGCCAGTTCGAGGAGCGCCTCAAGGCGATCGTCAACGAGACCTCGCAGGCGAAAGGCGTCATCCTCTTCATCGATGAGCTGCACACGCTCGTCGGCGCGGGCGCGGCGGAAGGCGCGATCGACGCGTCGAACATGCTCAAGCCGGCCCTCTCCCGGGGGGAGCTGCAGTGCGTGGGAGCCTCCACGCTGAACGAGTACCGGAAGTACATCGAGAAGGATGGGGCGCTGGAACGTCGCTTCCAGACCGTGATCGTCGAAGCTCCGACCATCGATGAGACCGTCGAGATCCTCCAGGGTCTGCGGAAGTACTACGAGGATCATCACAACGTGGAGATCCCGGACACATCGCTCTCCGCCGCCGCCCGGCTGGCGGAACGATACATCACGGACCGCTTTCTCCCGGACAAAGCGATCGACGTGATCGACGAGGCCGGTGCGCGGTCGCGGCTCGCCGCGCAGGTGCCGCCCGCCGAGGTGCAGGAGTTCCACACGAAGCTCGAGGAACTCGCGGAGTGGAAGGACGCCGCGATCAGCGACCAGGACTTCGAGCGCGCGGCCTACCTGAGGGACCGCGAGAAGGAGGTCCAGGAGGAGATCAAGCGCCGCCGCGACGAATGGGAGCGGGCGCGGGCCGAGTTCCGCCCGACGGTCGACGAGGACGACATCGCCTTCATCGTGGGCCGCTGGACGGGGATTCCCGTCACGCGGCTGCGGGAGGCGGAAACGGACCGCCTGCTCCGCATGGAGGACGAACTGCACGAGAGCGTCGTCGGGCAGGACGAGGCGATCGAGGCGGTGAGCCGCGCGATCCGCCGCGGGCGGGCGGGCCTTAAGGATCCCGACCGCCCCATCGGGAGCTTCATCTTCTGTGGCCCGACCGGGGTGGGGAAGACCGAACTCGCGCGGGCCCTGGCGCGCTTCCTCTTCGCCGAGGAGAGCGCCCTCGTGCGCGTCGACATGTCGGAGTACATGGAGAAGTTCTCCGTGAGCCGTCTCATCGGCGCGCCGCCGGGCTACGTCGGCTACGAGGAGTCCGGCGCGCTCACGAAGGCCATCCGGCGAAGGCCGTACAGCGTCGTCCTGCTCGACGAGATCGAGAAGGCGCATCCCGACGTCTTCAACATCCTGCTCCAGGTCCTCGACGAAGGTCGGCTCACGGACAACTACGGTCGGGTCATCGACTTCAAGAACACCGTCGTCATCATGACATCGAACGTCGGGAGCCGTGACATCGGCAGCTCGACCCGCGTGGGCTTCACGGAAGAAGCGAGCGGGATCGATTACGACCGGATCCGGGAACGCGTCTCGGACGAGATCGACCGGGTGTTCACGCCCGAGTTCCTGAACCGGGTCGAGGAGACGATCGTCTTCCACCCGCTGTCGAAGGAGCAACTCGGCAAGATCGTGCACATCCAGCTCCGGGAGGTGCAGAAGCGGCTCGCGGAGGAGAGGCTCGAACTCGAGCTCACGGATGCGGCGATCCGTTTCCTGGTGGACCGCGGCTACGACGAGAAGTTCGGGGCGCGCCCGCTCAAGCGGACGATTCAGCGGCACGTCGAGGATGCGCTCTCCGAGCGGATCCTGATGGCCGATTTCGAGCCCGGCGATCAGATCCGAGTGGATATCGCCGAAGACGAGGACAGCCTGGTGTTCGCCACGCCCACGACTTCCTCGGCGAAATGAACCGCCGGCGGCCGCCTGCCGGCGCGGCGGGCGGACTGGTGCTGACGGGCCTGATCCTCGGGCTCGCCGCGGCGAAGCCTGCGGCGGCGCAGATCCAGCTCGACCAGTCATCCGTCCGCGTCGATTCGGTCGTGGTCGTAGGGAATCAGCGCCACTCCGCGAACATCATCATCACCCGCAGCGGCCTTCGCGCGGGCAACGTCGTGCGCCAGCCCCAGATCCAGGACGCGATCCGCCGCCTCTTCAGCTCCGGCGACTTCTCCGACGTCGAGATCGGCGTCGCGGAGTCGGACGATCCCGAGCGAGGCGTCTTCTACATCCGCGTGGAGGAACGGCCCTACATCACGCAGTACGCCTTCCGGGGCCTGGAACGGGTGGACGAAGACGTCATCCGCGACACCGTCGGCCTCGCAAACAACAGTCCGCTCGACCCCAACCGGATCGGGCGCGCGCGCGTCACGGTCCTCGAACTGCTGTCGAACGAAGGATTTCCGACCGCAAGCGTGGATACGCTCATCCGCCCGGACGCTGCGTTTCCCTCGGATTTTCTCGTCGTGTTCGACGTGGACGAAGGGCCGCGGCTCGGGGTTACGGCGATCACCTTCGACGGGAACGACGCGTTCTCGGACGCGGACCTCCGGGCGGCGATGGCGACGGACGAGGAGGGGTTCTTCTGGTTCGATTCGGGCGAACTCAAGAAGGATGAGTTCCGGCGCGACCTGACCGAGCGACTCCCGGACTTCTACCGCGCGAACGGCTTTCTGGACTTCGAGGTGCTCGGGGACACGGTCATATCGGACCGCCTCACGGGGAAGGGCCGGATCGAGATCCGCGTCGCGGAGGGCGACCAATACCTGCTCGAGGACCTTCGGATCACGGGGAACCGCGCCTTCCCGCTCGCGACGATCGAGCCGATCGTGCGCCGCGACCAGCACGAGCCCGAAGGGGACGAGGCGTATCCTCCCTTCAACTTCACCGCCTTCTACGCTTCGCCGGCGGAGCTCGGAGACCTCTACCGGAACAACGGATACCTCGCCTCCCGCGTCACGCCGGATGTGCGGCGCGTGGACGTCCCCGAGGGCGAGCCGCCCCGCGTCACGGCCCACCTCGTCATCCAGGAAGGCGTGCGGAGCTATATCCGCGAGATCGCGATCGAGGGGAACACGGCCACGCACGACCGCGTGATCCGGAACCGCCTGCTCATCTTCCCCGGAGACGTGTACTCGCAGGAACGCCTGATCCAGTCGTTCCAGAACATCCAGGGGCTGAACTTCTTCGAGCCGCTGCCGCCGGACGAGGCGATCGACATCCGCCCGCGCCCGGACGGGGACATCGACATTTCGTTGCGCGTGCAGGAGAAGCAGACGGGGACGATGAACTTCGGGATCACCGCGTCCGGCTATACCGGGCTCGCGGGGTTCATTGGCTATTCGCAGCCGAACCTCTTCGGACTCGCGAAGACGGGGAGCATCCGCTGGATCTTCGGCCGCCGGCAGCGGGACTTCGACCTCAGCTATTCCGATCCGGAACTCCTGGGAAGCCACTACTCCGCCAACGCCACGTTCCGGGCCTCGCGGGATCAGTTCACCGGCTTCAGCCTCGGGGACCGACGCCAGACGGGCGGGCTGACCGAGATCGGCATCCCCATCTTCGGGATACGAAACACGCGCGTCTTCCTGGGCTACTCGCTTTTCAACGACGACGTGCGGGGGCTGGACACGACGAACGCGATCGGGAGGCGGTTTTCGCTCTTCTCCGGTTTGCGGTCCACGCTCTCGGGGCGCCTGGTCCAGGACAGCCGGAACAATCCCCTGTTCGCGACGGCAGGCGCCCGGAACCAGCTTTCGTTCCGGCAGACCGGGGGCGTTCTCGCGGGCGACGGGAACTACCAGAAGCTCGATCTGACGAGCGAGTGGTTCGTACCGGTGGGCCGGCTCGGCGGGGGCCCCGGGAGCACGAGCCCGCCCATCGAACTCACCTTCGGACTCAGCTTCGAGGCGGGGCTCATCCTGGGCAGGAATCCGTTCTTCACCGAGCGCTACTACGCGGGGGGCACGCAGGCGGGAATCCAGCTGCGAGGATACGATGAAGCCTCGGTGACTCCGTCGGGGCACATCCCGGATGACGCCCCCTTCAGCGACCTCGACCGCGTGGGAGAATCGTTCTTCCGGACCGGGGTGACTTTCGGGATCAAGCTTACGAGCAGCATCTTCATGAGTGCCTTCATGGACGCCGGGAACGTCTGGCTGGACGCCAGCCAGCTCAACCCGACGGACCTTCTCGTGGGGGCGGGAATCGGCGCGAGTCTGGTGACGCCCTTCGGTCCACTGGGACTCGACTACGCATACGGATTCGATCGGCGGGATGTCCTGGGCAGGCCGGATCCGGGTTGGCAGTTGCACTTCAAGTTCGGACGTGTGTTCTGAACCGGAGAGATACCGACATGAACTGGATTCACGGGGGCGCAAGGCCGGCCGTGATGCGTCTGCTGGCGCTCGGCTCGCTGATCGCGGGCCCTCTGGCCGGTCAGGAGCTGCCGGGGGCGCCGGCGCCGCTGGAAGTGGTTCCGCTGCCCCCTGAGGGGACGCCGATCGTCTACGTTAACACGCAGGCCATCCTTCCCGTCGCACCCGGCGCGGATTCGGCGGGTGCCGCGTTTCAGCGCGTGTCCATCGAGTTCGAGGGCGAACTCGAGGCCTTCGCGGCGGAGATCGACTCTCTCATCGGGGCGTACCAGCAGCAGCAGTCGCTGCTCGACCCGGCGGGACGCCAGCAGAAGGAGCGGGAGATCCGCGACAAGCAGCAGGAGGCGGCGAACCGGCAGCAGGAATTGAACGTGGAACTCGATCGGCGTCGCGCGGAGTTGCTCGAACCGATCGTCGTGCGCGTGAACGAGGTGATCGAGGAGATCCGCGCGGAACGCAGCTACTCGATCGTGCTCGACATCGCCGCGGGCGTGGTGGCGGCGGACATCTCCCTCGACATCACCACCTCGGTGCTCGAGCGTCTCGGGGTGGACCTCGCCGACCTCTCGGCCCTGCCCGGCGGCTAGCGACCGACACGGGCACGGGGTCCGGCCCGTTCCGCGAATGACGACGTTCACGGTCTCCGATCTCGCTCGTCGCGTGGGCGCGGATGTACTGGGCGATCCCGACCGCCGATTGAGCGGAGTCGCCTCGCTCGACGTCGCCGGCCCCGGAGACCTCGCCTTCTTCGCCCGCGAAACGATGCGGGAGGCCGTCAGCGGGACGCGGGCGGGGGCCGTGCTGGCCCCGCGCAGCTTCGAACCGCGCGACGTCCGGTTCAGCGTCCTGAAGGTCGACGACCCTCATCTGTCCTTCGCCACGATCGTGCGGCTCTTTCATCCGGAGCCCCCGCCGCCGCCGGGCATCCACCCGGCCGCCCGGGTCGACGAGGGGGCGCGGATCGGGGAGACGGTGTCGCTGGGCCCGGGCGTAGTGGTGGAGGACGGTGCCCGGGTCGGGCGCGGGACGTGGGTGGGGCCGGGAACGCTGATCGGTCGTGGAGCGCGGATCGGCGTCGACTGCCGGCTCGGCCACGCCGTCTCCGTCCTCCACGGCGTCGAGCTGGGCGACCGGGTGCGGGTGCATGCCGGCGCCCGCATCGGGACGGACGGCTTCGGGTACGTGCCGGGGCCCGACGGTGCGCACAAGGTGCCGCAGATAGGCGGCTGCGTGATCGGAGCCGACGTCGAGATCGGAGCGAACTGCACGATCGACCGCGGCGCGCTCGACGACACTCGGATCGGGGACCGGACCAAGCTCGACAATCTCGTGCACGTGGGGCACAACGTGCGTATCGGGAGCGATTGCCTCATCGCGGCGCACGTCGGCATCGCGGGGAGCTGTGACATCGGGGCCGGAACACAGTTCGGTGGCCAGGCCGGCGTGGCCGGCCACCTGACGATCGGAGCCGGCGCGCGCATCGCGGGCCAGACGGGGGTGGTGCAGGATGTGCCCGCGGGAGCGGAGCTGGGAGGGACGCCGGCCCGGCCTCACCGGTCGTGGCTGAAGGAGGCCGCACAGCTGAGCAGGCTGCCGGACCTCTTCCATCGCGTCGCGCGCCTCGAGCGGGGATTGGGGGCCCACGAGGGCGATCGGCCCACCCGGCGGAACGAGTCGGACGAAGAAGGGGCTTGACGGCGAAACAGCGCACGATCGCGCGGGCCGTGGAGGTCCGCGGGTACGGGATACACACGGGCGAACCCTCCGTCGTCAGGCTTCGCCCCGCGCCCGAGGGCGGCGGTCTGCGCTTCCGCCGCACGGATCTTCCCGGCGCGCCGGAGATACCGGCCACGGTGGACTTCGTACATTCCACCGACCGCGAGACCGCGCTCCAACGGGGCGAAGCCGTGGTTCGCACCGCCGAACATGTGCTCGCCGCGGCGCACGGGTTGACGCTCGACAACCTCTGGATCGACGTCTCCGGGCCGGAACCTCCTGCCCTCGACGGGAGCGCCGGCGCGTGGTGCGAGCGGCTCCTGGAAGCCGGACCCGTCGCGCAGGAGGCAGAGGCGCCGTGCCTCCGGATCGACAACTCTCTGCGCCTCGCCATCGGAAGAACCCGGTACGATGTACTCCCCGCGGGATCCGGGCGGATCTCGGCGACGATCGATTTCGACCACCCGCTCATCGGGCGACAGTCCGCGAGCGCGCGGCTGGAACCCGTGGATTTCCTGCGGGAGATCGCGCCGGCCCGCACCTTCGGGCTGTCCGAATGGCGGGAGGCGCTGCGTGAACGGGGACTCGCCCTCGGAGCGACGCGGGACAACACGCTCGCCCTTTCCGCGGACGGGCTCGAAGCCGGGCAGAAGCTCCGCTTCCCGGACGAGTTCGTCCGGCACAAGATTCTCGACATCATCGGCGATCTCGCACTCGTGGGCGCGAGACTGCAATGTCATGTGGTCGCGGAACGACCGGGACATCACGGCAATCTGGAACTCGCCCGCCGGCTGGTGTCGTGCGGCACGACACGGGAAGCCGGATGACGGGAGAACGAGACGAACGAGGAAGGGTGATGGACGTCACCGAAATACTGAACATCCTCCCGCACCGGTATCCCATGCTTCTGGTGGACCGGGTGCTCGAGATCGAACCGGGGCAGCGGATCGTCGGCCTGAAGAACGTGAGCGCGAACGAACCGTTCTTCGCGGGGCACTTTCCGGGCCGTCCCGTGATGCCCGGGGTGCTCATCATCGAGGCGCTGGCCCAATGCGGGGGACTCCTGCTGATGGGCGGCCTCGAGAACTCCGAGGACAAGGTCATCTACTTCCTGTCGGTGGACGGCGTGAAGTTCCGGCGGCCCGTCATCCCCGGCGACCAGCTGATCCTCGAACTCGATCTCGTCCAGGGGCGGGCCAGGCGCGGGAAGCTGAAGGGCGTGGCCCGGGTCGACGGCAGGGTCGCGGCGGAGGCCACGATTCTGGGGCAGGTCATGGACCGGTGACGTCGGCGGGGGTTGCGCCGGGGCGGCATGCGACGGCCGTCGTCGATCCATCGGCGCGCATCGCAGCCAGCGCCTCCGTCGGCCCGTACACGGTGATCGGCCCCGACGTGGAGGTGGGCGAACGGGTACGCATCGGCCCGCACGTGCTCATCGAGAGGGATACGCGCGTGGCCGAGGACGTGCGCATCGCGAAGGGAGCCGTCCTGGGTTCGGACCCGCAGGACCTCAAATACGCGGGAGAACGCACCTTCCTCGAGATCGGGCCCCGAACCGTCGTGCGCGAGTTCACGACGCTGAACCGGGGGACGGCGGCGAACGGTCTGACGTCGGTCGGGGCGGACACGCTGGTGATGGCCTATGTGCACATCGCCCACGACTGCCTCATCGGGAATCACGTCGTACTCGCGAACGGCGTGACGATGGGGGGGCACGTCGAGATCGGAGACTGGGGCATCGTCGGAGGATTGACGGGCATCCACCAGTTCACGCGGATCGGCCGGCATGCGATGGTCGGAGGCGGCGCGCGCGTCTCGCGCGATGTCGCACCGTACACGCTCGTGGGGGGAGATCGGACCCGCACGTACGGCGTCAACCGCATCGGCCTCGAACGCCGGGGATTCGAGGCGGAGGCGATTCGCGCGCTGCAGGCCGCATACCGGACGATCTTCCGGTCGGGCGACCCGCTCCGGACAGGTCTCGACCGCGTCCGGCGGGGAGACATGACCTCCGAGGTGCGGGAACTCGTGGAGTTCATCCGCGATTCCCAACGCGGCGTGACCACGACCCGCGTCGGACCGGACGACGAGCTCCCGCCGGAGCCGCGCGAGGCGAAGACCCGGTCCGCCGTGTGAGCCGGATCCCGGCCGGCGTCGTCGGGGTCGGGAAGCTGGGCGCCGAGCACGCCCGACTCCTGGCGCAGAGCGACGCGTTCGAGTTGGAGGGGGTGCACGACCGGTCGACCGCGCGGGCGTGGGAGGTCGCGGACAGCTTGTCCGTGCCCGCCTTCGCGGAGGCGGAGGCGCTGCTCGACCGGGTCGAGGCCGTCGTCGTTGCGGTGCCCACCGAGGCGCACCGCGACGCTGCGGCCGCCGCGATCCGCGCGGGGTGCCACGCACTCGTCGAGAAACCGCTCGCGGCCAGCCTCGCGGAGGCGGACGACATCCTCGCGCTCGCGGAAGAGAAGGGCGTCGTTCTCGGGGTCGGACACGTCGAGCGCTTCAACGGCGTCCTCCTTGCCGCGGAACCGTGGCTCGATCGGCCGCGGTTCATCGAGTCTCTGCGGATGGCGCCGTTTCAGCCCCGCGGGGTGGACACGACCGTGATCCTGGATCTGATGATCCACGACATCGACCTCGTCCTTACGCTGACGGAGGCGCCGCTGGAGGATGTGCGCGCGGTGGGCGTACCCGTCATCTCCCCCCGGATCGACCTCGCCAACGCGCGCCTCTCCTTCGAGGACGGCACGGTGGCGAACATCACCGCGAGCCGTGTGGCGCTGAAAGCGCTGCGGAAGCTGAGGTTGTTCCAGCGCTCCGGGTACTTCAGCTTGGACCTGGCGGCCGGAACGGGACATCACTACAGACGGCGCGACCCGGGGACCGTGACCGAAATCACGGGAGTGGAAGCCCTGGTGGAGCATGTGCCGCTGGAGGCTCGTGGCGGCGAGGCGCTCGGCAGGGAACTCGAGGCCTTTGCCGATGCGATCGCGGGACGTCCGAGCCGCCTGGTATCGGGTCACGCGGGCAGGGACGCGCTGGAAGTCGCGATCCGGATCACCCGCGAAATCGAGGAGTTCGTACATGTCGTTGATCAAGATTCGTGAGGAGCGGAAGAAGCTCGGAGGCGCGGTCAAGAGGGGGCCCCGAACCCTGGTTCTCCTCATTCTCCTTGCACTTGTCCTCATGCTGATTGCCTACCTCGGCCGACTGTCCTGACCCCACGTCCACCGCCGGCGATTTTCATCTCCGCCGGCGAATCCTCGGGGGACCACCACGGCGCGGCGGTCGCAGGGGAGATCCGCCGGAAGCTGCCCGAGGCGAGGCTGTTCGGGATCGGGGGCCGCGAGATGGCGGCGGCCGGCGTGTCGAGGATCGCCGGGCTCGACGAGCTGTCGGTCATGGGGGGGACGGAGGTGCTGCGGCGTCTGCCGGGCTTCCTTCGACTCGAGCGCAGGATCCGGCGCCTCTTCGTGACGGAGGATGTCCGGCTGTTCCTTCCGATCGACTACCCGGGGCTGAACCTGCGGCTCGCCCGGAGCGCGCGGCGGCAGGGGCGGCGGGTCCTCTACTACATCGCGCCCCAGGTATGGGCCTGGCGGGAGGGCCGGGCCTCGAAACTGCGGCGCGATTGCGACCGCGTCCTCACCGTGCTCCCGTTCGAGGGGGCGCTGCTCGAACGACACGGCGTGCCAACGGACTTCGTCGGGCACCCTCTGCTCGACGCGACGCGCGCGACCGACGGCGGCGCGGGGGCTCGCCCGCCGACCGGGTCTCCCGCGGCGACCGGGACGCCCGGGACGGTGGAGGGCCGCACCTGCGGTGGAGGGAGGGTGATCGGCCTCTTTCCGGGATCGCGAGCGCAGGAGGTGCGGTGCATGCTTCCCGTCTTCGCGGAAGCCGCGCGGCAACTCGCGGGGCGGCACCCGGATCTCGACTTCATCATTGCGCGACCCCCGCATCTGCCGGAGTCGCTCTATGCGGGAGCGGGGTTCCCAACCGCGGGGGCGCGCGAGGCGACGGAGCGGTCCTGGGCCGCCCTCACGAAATCCGGCACGATCACGCTCGAACTCGCGCTCGCGGGGGTCCCGATGGTGGTGGGCTACCGCATGGGCACGGTGGAGTGGGCCATCGGTCGCCGGCTGGTGCGCGTTTCCTCCATCGTGCTCGTCAACCTCGTGGCGGAGGCCCCGGTCGTTCCGGAATTCCTCCAGGATCAGCTGACGGCCGAGCGCGCTGCGCAGGCGCTCGAGGCGCTCCTCCGTGATGAGGCGCCGGCGCGCCGGGAGATGCTCCGCGGCTTCGACATCGTTCGCGAGCGGCTCGGGAAGCCGGGCTGCGCGGCCCGCGTCGCGCGGCACGCGATCGAGCTCCTGGAGGGCCCCGACTCCGAGAGTCGTTCCGGCGCGCCGTGCTGAGCGCTCGCCGGGTCCCCCCGGGCCTCGCGGTCCGACTCGTGCGGGCCGCGCTTCCGGTCAGCCGGACGTGGCGCTTCCGGCACCCCGACGACCTCGACTGTCCGTACCGACCTCGACTGAAGCATGAAATCCATGCGTGCTGGCACGAACACCTCCTCCCGCTCACGTGCCTCTTCGCGGGGCAGGAACTCGCGACGCTCGCGAGCCGCGACCGCGACGGCGAGATCGTCTCGCGGGTCCTCCGACGCCTCGGCTATGACGTGGCCCGGGGCTCGAGCACCCGCGGGGGCTCGGCCGGCTTCCGCCAGTTGGCCCGCTCGTTCGCGTCGGGACGCGGCGTGATTCTCACGGGGGACGGACCGCGCGGCCCCCGGCGGTCGTTGAAGGAAGGCACGGCGCGCATCGGGGCGTTGGCGGAGGGCTCCGTGACCGTGGTGGGGGTCGCGGCCTCCTCTGGCCTGCGGCTCCCGAGCTGGGATCGCTTCCTTATCCCCGCCCCCGGAGCCACGGTGTTCGTGTCGCTCGCTCCGGTCGGGGAGGGCGCGGCGCCGGACACCGAACAGATCCAGGTCGCGCTTGAGCGCGAGGTGGCCCGCTGCGAGCAAGTGGCGCGGGAGGCGCGTCGGATTCCGGTGCGGCGCTCGCTCGAACTCCGCCTCCGCAGCCAGTGGCGCCGCCCGCGCGCGGCGCTTCCGCTGAGGGGGGTCGCCCGCATCTACGGCGGCATCCACGACGGCCGGCATCGCCTCTACGATCTCGGGATCCTCGCTGTACACACCGCGGGCATCCCCGTGATCTCGGTCGGCGGCGTGACGGCCGGGGGAAGCGGCAAGACGCCGCTCGCCGCCTGCATCGCCCGCACGCTTCGGGAGGCCGGGCACCGTCCGGCCATTCTCGCGCGGGGATACACCGACGAGCTCGAGTTGCTCACGCACGAGGCGCCGGGGGCGTCGATCCGCGGTCACCAGGACCGAGTCCGGTCCGGACGGCGGGCCGCGGCGGAGGGAGCGACCGTTGCCATCATCGACGATGGCTTTCAGCATCGCCGCCTCTTTCGCGACCTCGACCTCCTCGTTCTCGACCGGGACGCGCTTCGCCGCACGAACCGCGAGCGCCTCCCCGCCGGCCCTTTCCGCGAGCGCTGGGAACGCGCCGTCGTCCGCGCGGACGCGATCCTCATCACGGGGCGGGAGCCGTGGACGGCTCAACTCTCCGGCTTCGACGGCGAACTCCGGGTCCGTTGCGGGAGTCTGGCCCCCGGCATCCCGGTGGCGACGGGCGTGTTCGGGCACGGGCCCCTCGAAGCGGCGAGCGCGGGAGCACGCGCCTGGTCGGGGTCGCCGGCCCCCCGGCTCGCCTTGACCGGAATCATGAAGCCCAATCTCTTCTTCGCGCAGGCCGGCGCCGCGTGCGCGTCGGTTCGGGAGCGCCTCGCGCTGAGCGATCACGGGATCCCGTCGCCGCGGGAGCGTACGGGCGCGATCCGGGCCGCGGGGCGGGGGGGCGTGCTCACCACACGCAAGGACCTCTCCCGACTCCGCCCGCTCTTCGACCCGGGCCTGCCGATCTGGGTTCTCCCCGAGACTCTCACATGGAAGGCCGGCTGGGAAGACGTGAGACGCCTGATTCTCGATGCGGCATCGGGTCCGACCGACCGTGACTCGGCGGCCGGAGGGTGACGCGGATCGTTGTGGCCTCGGTCGCACGGAACCGGGCCACCGCCCTGCGAAGGGCGACGGAGGAGTATGAGAACCGCCTGCGGCGGTACGTCCGGTTCGAGGCCATCGCCGTCGACCCGGCCCGACTTCCGGATGCGCG
Source organism: Candidatus Palauibacter polyketidifaciens (assembly GCF_947581785.1). Taxonomy (NCBI): domain Bacteria; kingdom Pseudomonadati; phylum Gemmatimonadota; class Gemmatimonadia; order Candidatus Palauibacterales; family Candidatus Palauibacteraceae; genus Candidatus Palauibacter; species Candidatus Palauibacter polyketidifaciens. Next base: position 23,127 of record NZ_CANPVO010000044.1, read on the forward strand.
CGCCGGAGAAGCGCGGGAGCAGGAGGCGGCGGCCCTCGAGCGGCGACTCCCCGACGAGCTGGACCTCATCGCCCTCACGCGCGAAGGCGAGCGCTGGACAACGCGGGCTCTCGCGGACTACCTCGACGACATGCGCACCTATGGACGGCCGGGAGCCGCGTTCGCGATCGGAGGGGCGCACGGACTCGCCTCGGGGCTGCTCGCCCGCGCGCGGACCCGGCTCGCGCTCTCGGCCATGACGCTCCCGCACGAGGTCGCCCGGCTCGTCCTCACGGAGCAGCTCTACCGGGCAGCCACGATTCTTCGTGGCGAACCGTACCACAAGGGACCGTGAGGGTCCTGTGAGCGAGCCGCTGAGCGCCCCGGCCGAATGGTTCAGGGACTGGTTCGGCCGAGCCTACCTCGAGCTGTATCCGCACCGGGATGAGGAGGAGGCCGCCCGGGCGGTCGGACTCTACCGGGAGCGCGCGGGACTCGCCGCGGGCGCCCGCGTCCTCGATCTCGCCTGCGGCGCGGGACGGCACCTGCAGCGTCTCCGGGCGGCGGGCCTGCGGGCGGTCGGGATCGATCTTTCCGCCCCGCTCCTCGATGCGGCGCGAGGGCGCCCGGGCGTGGACGGATCCCTCATCCGCGCGGACATGCGCGGGCTTCCCTTCGCCGCCGGGACGTTCGATGGTCTGGTAAACTTCTTCACCTCCTTCGGCTACTTTCTCACGCCGGAGGAAGACATCGAGGTCCTGCGGGAAATCCGGCGCGTGCTGCGGCCCGGCGCCCCCTTCCTGATGGACTATCTGCACGCGGCGTGGGTCATCGACCGCCTCGATCCGGAGTCCGTGGGCGAGATCAACGGAACTCCCGTGCGGCAGACGCGGTGGGTGGAGGGAGACCAGGTGTTCAAGCGAATCGAGATCGGAGGAACCGCGGACCGGGAGCCGGAGGTCTACCACGAGCGCGTGCGCCTCTATTCTCCCGACGCGCTACGCGGCCTGCTCCGCGAGCAGGGACTCGAGGCGACGAACGCCTTCGGCGGCTACGACGGAACGCCGTTCCGGAGCGACTCGGCTCGCCTGCTTCTGATGGGACGGACCCTTTGAGTCCGGCGGGGAGCCCGGAAATCCTCCCGCGGCCGCTGGGCGTCCCCGGCTCCATCGCGCACGCCGTCCTCGACGCCGGCGACGGCGGCTTTCTCCCTCTCGTCAGCGATCTTGCCGCGGCCGCCCCTCCGTCTCCTCGCCATTCCCGGCTTGCGCCCGACGCCTTCGGTGTTTCCGGTCCGGGTGTCCGAGCGCGCGTCGAGTCCGTCCTCCGGGGGGAGGGAGCCTTCGTCACGACGGGGCACCAGCCCGTCCTCCTCCTGGGGCCCCTCTACGTCCTCTACAAGGCCCTCACCGCCATCTCGCTCGCCGCCCGACTCGAGCAGCAGCTCGGTGCTACCGTCGTCCCCCTGTTCTGGATCGCCTCGGACGATCACGACTGGGACGAGGTGGGGAGCGCGACGATCCTCGACCGTTCGGACGCGCCGCGGACGCTCGCGCTCCCGGTCCCCGATGGCGGCGAGCGCCGTTCCGTGGGATCCCACATCCTCGACGGCTCCGGGATGGATGTGCTCGGCTATCTTCCTGAACTCGTGCCTGAATCAGAGTTTATGGTGCATTACCTGGAGTTGATCCGAGATGCCTACGTCGAGGGACAACCGGTCTCCGCCGCGTTCGCCCGCCTCCTTGCGGGGGTGCTCGGCGATCGGGGATACGCATGGATCGACTCCGCGCACCCGGAGCTCCGGCGCGCCGCCGCCCCGTTCCACGACCGGCTTCTTGCCGACTGGGACGGGATCCTCGAGGCGGAGGCGGCGGGTGTGCGCGCGTTGGAGGCGAAGGGCTTCGAGGCGCCGATCTCGCGCGTCGGAGATGCACTGCCGCTCTTCTTCGACGGGGGCGGCGGGAGGCATCGCGTCCGGCGAGGCGGCGAGACGTCTCCCAAAGGCTGGCGCGAACGGCTCGAGGCCGAGCCCCAGGGCTTTTCGCCGAACGTCGCATCCCGCCCCGCGCTCGAATCCTGGCTCCTCCCCGTGGCCGCGACCGTGCTGGGGCCCGGCGAGGTCGCCTACTGGAGCCAGTTGGGGCCGCTGTTCGGAGCCCTCGATGTCCCCCTGCCGTCCGTCCATCCGCGCGCGGCCTGGATGCTGGTCGAGGCGCGCACGCGACGGGTGCTCGATCGGACGGGCCTGTCGCCGGGGGATCTCGCCGGGGGCGCGGAGTCGGTCGTCGAACGGCTCACGCAGGAGGCGCGACCGCAGACGGTGAAGCGGGCGCTCGGTCGTTTCCGGGAGGAAGCCGAGACGGGCATGGCCGCGATCGAGGAGGCCGTGGCAGAGGACGTGCCGGGTCTGCGAGGGGCGGCGGGGAAGATGCGGAAGGGTATCCTCGATGCGGCCTCGGAACTGAGCCGTCAGGTGGACCGTGCGACCCGGGAACGACTCGACGTCCGGCTGGGCCAGGTGCGCCGCGCGGGGGCGAACCTCTTCCCGCGCCGGCGACCTCAGGAGAGGGTGCTGAATCCGCTCCCCTTCCTCTGCCGCTACGGACCCGGACTCGTGGAGCGGCTGGCCTGCGAGACCGATCGCCAGGTCGCCTCCTTCTTGGCGGGTCGCGCGGGAGATGGATAGCTTGCGGCGTTCGCGGGTACATCGTCCCGGTGGGCACTCGCGAGCGGACGTTCTTCCACGGGGGGCGCGACAATGAGCGGCACGGGAGATCCGAGATGACCTTCGCCTTCATGGTCGTTCTCGGGCTGATCGTCCTCATCCCGGTGCTCGCCATCGTGATCGACTCCCCCCTTTCCGAAGCCCTCGCGCGCCGGATCGGGAGCACCGAGTCCGGAACGAACCAGTCCGCCCGCATCGACGCGCTCGAGCAGGAAATCCAGTACCTGACGCAGGCGGTCGAGGGCATCCGGGAAGAGACCGCCTTCGTGCGTGCCCTCGTGGAAGGAGACGAAGCGCTCCCGGCACTCCCCACAGGGGAGGCGGGGCGACCGGCCGGAAACGACGGGGAGCGTTGATCTGACGGGGAAGGCGCCGGGGCAGGGCCGTTCCGCGACGCGCGTCGCCGCCGGCATTCTCGCCAGCCGCATCACCGGGTTTCTGCGGGACGTCATCATCGCCGCCACCTTCGGCGTCGGGCCGGTCACCGACGCCTATGCGGCCGCGCTCAAGATCCCGAACGCCTTTCGCAACCTCCTCAGCGAAGGCGCCCTCTCCGCCTCCTTCGTGCCGGTGTTCTCCTCGTTGATGGAGCGGGGCGACACGACCGCGGCGCGGAGGCTCGCGCAGGGCGTGCTCGGCGGCCTCCTCCTCCTCTCCCTCCTCGTCGTGGCGGCGGTCGTCGCCGGCGCACCCTGGCTCCTGGGCATCCTCGCGCCCGGCTACGACGCGGAGTTGAGCGAGCTTACGACGCGCCTGGTCCGCATCCTCTTCCCCATGTCCGGGGTCATGATCGTCGGTGCATGGTGCCTCGGCATCCTCACGAGCCACCGCCGTTTCTTCCTCCCCTTCGTCGCACCCGTCGTCTGGAACCTGTCCCAGATCGGCGGCCTCCTGCTGGGGGCGCGGATGGGCTGGGCGCCGCTCATCGTCGTGCTCACCTGGTCCACCCTCATCGGAAGTGTGCTGCAGGTCGCGATCCAGCTCCCCGTCGTGTACCGCCTGCTCGGCACGCTCCGCCCCCGCATCGACCTCCGCTTCGAGCCCACGCGCCGCGTCGCGCGCAACGCCATGCCGGTCGCGGCGGGGCAGGGGATCTTCCAGCTCTCGAGCCTGACCGATGTGTTCATCGCCAGCCTCCTCGCCGAGGGCGCGCTCACGGGGATCTACTTCGCGCAGCGCATCGCGATGGTGCCAATGGCCCTCTTCGGCGCCTCGGTGGCGGTGGCGGCGCTGCCGGAGATGTCCCGGGAGGAGGGGGCCGAAGCGCTGCGGTCGCATCTGTCGACCGGCGTGCGGCGCGTGTCCTACTTCATTCTTCCATCGGTCGCCGTGCTCCTCCTGCTCGGGGATCTCGTGACGTCGCTCATCTACGAACGGGGAGCCTTCGAGGCCGAACACGTCCCGGTCGTGCAGTGGGCCCTGGGCGCCTACGCGCTGGGACTCGTGGCGACGAGCCTCACGAAGCTGTTCGCGAGCGCGTTCCACGCCCTCCAGGACACGCGGACGCCGGTGAAGTACGCCCTGGCCGGCGTGGGGACCGGCATCCTGATCGGGGCCGCGACCGCGCTGTGGATGGAGGACCGCGGGTTCGGGCTGCGCGCGGCGGCGGGGCTCGTCTTCGGCAGCTCCGTCGGGGCCTGGGTCAACCTCGTCCTCCTCGTGCGCGGGCTGGGATGGCGGGGGGCGGGAGGGTGGTTCCTCCCGGTGCGGCGTTCTCTCGCCCGCATGGCCGCGGGCGCCGGCCTGGCGAGCGGCGCCTTCGTGGCGATTCGAGCGCTGCTCGCGGACCGCCTCCCGGACGGATTCCTCGGGGACGCCGCTCTCCTCGCGGCCGCGCTCATCGCGGGCGGGCTGTGCTATGCCGGCTGTGCCGGCCTTCCGACCGGGCTCCGAACCGTCGGGGAGGCCCCATCGGCGGAGGGGAGGGAATGAGCGGGGAGCGAGGCGCGCGGGGGCCGGATCTCGACGCGCTTCGCCAGCAGGCGCGGGGGCTGGATCACGAGCCGGGCGTGTACCTTTTCCGGGACGCCGCGGGGGAGGTCCTCTACGTGGGAAAGGCGAAATCGCTCCGCTCGCGCGTCGCCTCCTATTTCGGTGCCGAGGCGAGCCGTTCCGTGAAGCTCGTCCGCCTCGTCCGGGAGATCGACAGTATCGAGACCTTTCCCGTGCGCTCGGAAGCCGAGGCCCTCCTCCTCGAATGGAATCTCATCCGCGAGTTCGGCCCGCGCTTCAACATCCAGCTCCGCGACGACAAGAGCTATCCGTACATCAAGGTCACGATCGGGGAGCCCTTCCCGCGGATCTTCGTGACGCGCCGGCTGAGGGATGACGGTTCTCGGTATCTGGGCCCCTTCACGGACGTCGGGGCGATGCGGCGGGCGCTGCGCACGATCAAGAAGATGTACACCGTGCGGTCGTGCCATTACCGGATGCCGGCGGAGCTTCCGCCCCGGCCCTGTCTCGACTATCACATCGGGCGCTGTAAGGCCCCGTGCGCGGGCCTCCAGTCCGAAGGGGACTATCGGGCGATGATCGACGAGATCCTCGAGATCCTCGGAGGGCGGACGGGGACCGTGAGGCGCTCGGTGGAAGACCGGATGACGGAGGCCGCCGAAGCGCTGGACTACGAACGGGCGGGGGAGTTGCGGGACGTGCTGCGCGGCCTCGATCAACTCGAGAGCCGACAGGCGGCGATCGACCCCAGGGGCGGGAGTCACGACGCGATCGGCTTCGCGCGCCAGCCGGCGGGCGGGTCGGTGTGCGGGATCGTGCTCCGGGTGCGGGAGGGACGGCTCGTCGGCCGCCGGATCCACTATCTCGCGAACGTCGGGGACGAACCGGACGAAGCCGTGCTCGGGGCCCTGGTGAAGGGGTACTATCTGCGCCAGGCGGACGATGTCCCCTCGGAACTCCTCGTGCCGGAGCCGTTCGACGAGCAGGATCTCGTGGAGGAGTACCTTTCCGGCGTCGCCAGCCACCGCTTCCGCATCCGGGTGCCGGCGCGCGGGCCGACGCTGGAGCTCACGCGGGCCGCGAGCCGAAACGCGGCGCACGTGCTGGAGCGGGACCGGGTGGAGCAGGGAGATGAAGCGGGCGCCGGCGTCGAGGCCGCGGGACCGTCGCCCGCCGCGGCGCGGCTCGCGGAGGTGCTCGAGCTGGAGGCGCCGGCGCGGGACATCGTCTGCTTCGATGTGTCGACGCTCGCGGGCCGGGAGTCGGTCGGGAGTAGCGTGTGGCTCCGGGATGGACGGCCGCACAAGGACGAGTACCGCAAGTTCCGGATCCGGGATTCGGACGAGGGACAGACCGATGACTACGCCATGATGCAGGAGATCGTCTCACGCTATTTCGACCGCCGCGTCCGGGAGGGGGGCGCCCTGCCGGACCTCGTCGTCGTGGACGGGGGCAGGGGACAGCTCTCGGCCGCGCGGCAGGCCATGGACGGCGCGGGCGTCTCCGACCTGACCACCGTGGCCCTCGCGAAGCGCGAAGAGGAAGTGTTCCGGCCCGGGATCCCGACTCCGTTGCGGCTTCCGCGCGCCGACCCGGGGTTGCATTGGCTACAGCGGGCGCGCGACGAGGCTCATCGCTTTGCGCTCCGGTACAACCGGACGCTGCGCCGCCGACGCGCCCTCAGATCGCGGCTGAGCGAGATCCCGGGGGTGGGACCGGAGCGCGAGCAGCGCCTGCTGGAGCGGTTCGGCAGCCTCGACCTCATCCGTCGGGCCACCCCGGCGCAGCTCGCGCGCACGCCCGGGATCGGCGAGGCTACGGCAACGTCGATCCTTACCGCCCTCCACGAGGAGGATCCGGGCGGGGGAGCCGCCTCGTGATGCGCGGCGGACGTCCCCCGGCGGGCCTGTGCGCGCGCTGCCGTCACCGCCGCTGGATCCGGAGCGACCGCGGATCCGCTTTCCTCCTCTGCCGACTCTCGCGCCACGACGCGCGCTTTCGGCGCTATCCGACGCTGCCCGTACTGCGTTGCGCCGGCTTCCAGGCGGAAGAAGAGGCGTCATGACCCCTCCGACCGCTTCGACGGCGCGGGTCCGAACCCGGTTCGCCCCGAGCCCGACCGGAGCCCTCCACCTGGGCAACGCTCGCACTGCGATCCTGAACTGGCTTTTCGCCCGACGGCACGGGGGCGCCTTCGTGCTCCGGCTCGAGGACACGGACACCGAGCGCGCGGTACCGGGGGGAGAGGAGATGATCTACGAGGCGCTCGACTGGCTCGGCATCTCCCCGGACGAGGGACCGCGGGAGGGAGGGCCGTTCCCGCCATACCGCCAGTTGGCGCGCGCCGAACGCCATCGGGCCCGCGCGGAGGAGTTGCTGGAATCGGGGAAAGCGTTCCGCTCCGGAGGAGAGACCGCCATCCGGCTTCGCATCGAATCCGGGCCGGTCGAGTTCACGGACCTCCTGAAGGGCACGCTCGCGATCGACGGCGACGATCTGGGGGACCTCGTTCTCGTGCGGAGCGACGGGCGGCCCACCTACAACTTCGCGGTCGCGGTGGACGACATCGAGATGGAGATCAGCCACGTGATCCGGGGCGTGGGCCATCTCTCGAACACACCCAAGCAGGTGCTCCTGTACCGGGCCTTCGGGGTCGAGCCGCCCGCGTTCGTCCACATCCCGACCGTCCTGGCCCCCGGGGGAGGGAAACTCTCCAAGCGACGCGGGGCGGCCGGGGTCCTCGACTACCGGGAGCGGGGGTTCCATCCGGACGCGGTGCTCAACTACCTGTCGCTCCTCTCGTGGTCCTCGGAAGACGGGGAGGAGTTCCTGAGCCGGGAGGCGCTCGTGGAGCGGATCGACCTCGACCGGCTGGGAGCGGCCGATGCCGAGGTGGACGAGGAGAAGATGACCTGGCTCTCCGGACAGCACCTGCGGGCGGAACCCGCCGAGCGGCTGGCCCGCGATTGGGCGCCGCGGCTCGACGTGGAGGGGCTGGGGCTGAACGACGCCGATCTCCGCCGCGCCGCGGAGGTCTTCGCCAGGCGCACGCGTCTCCTCTCCGACGTCGCGTCCGAGGTCGAGCCGATCTACCGTGCGCCGGAGACCGGCGGATCCGCCGCCCGGGAGTTGCTCTCCGCCCCCGCGGCCGAGACCGCGCTTCGCCTCGCCCGCGCGGCGTGGGCCGACACGGCGTGGCGACCCGAACCCCTCGCCGCGGCGCTCCGCGGCGCGATGCGTGACGCCGGCCTCGCGGGGCGTACCTTCTTTCCGCCCGTCCGGGTCGCCCTGACCGGGCAGCTTCACGGACCCGACCTCGGCGAGGTCGCCTACGCGCTCGGGCGGGCGCGCACCCTCGCACGACTCGCGGCGGCGATAGAAAAGGAGCGAAGCGTATGAGCTGGCGCCTCGATTGCGGCCTCTGCGGGCGAACCGTTGCCCGGGGGCTGGCCACGGTGTGCCCGGACCCGGACTGCGGGAAGCCGCTGCTGGCGCGGTACGACCTCGGAGCCCTGGACGGCGAAGCGCTGCGGCGGGCATGGGCGGGGCGACAGGGTGGGATGTGGCGTTTTCGGGAGATCATGCCCATCGAGCCCGACGAGGACCCGGTGACCCTGGGCGAAGGCGGCACGCCCCTGTTCGAGATCGAGATCGGAGGGGAGTTCGAGGGTCTCACGCTTCTCGTGAAGGACGAGGGCCTCAACCCCACCGGAAGCTTCAAGGACCGCGGCCTGTGCGCGGCCGTCACCCGGGCGGTGCACGAGGGGGCGACGGACCTCGTCATCCCGAGCGCGGGCAACGCGGGAGCGGCCCTCGCGGCCTACGCGGCGCGCGCGGGAGTGCCCTGTCGCCTCTTCATCCCGGAGGACACTCCGGAGGGCGTCGCCCGGCGCTGCGAGCACTACGGCGCCGACATCGTCCGGGTCGACGGGCTCATCGACGAATGCGGCCGCCTCTCCGCCGAGTACGGCGCGGAAACGGGCGCGTTCAACATCTCCACGCTCAAGGAGCCCTACCGGATCGAGGGGAAGAAGACGATGATGCTTGAGATCGTCGAAGCTCTCGGCTGGCGGGCGCCCGACGCCATCGTCTACCCCACCGGCGGCGGCACCGGCCTTATCGGCAGCGCCAAGACGCTGGCGGAGCTGCGGGAGCTGGGGTTGATCGACGGGGGCACGCGCCTCTACGCCGTGCAGGGCACCGGCTGCGCGCCCATCGTGCGCGCGCACGCCGCGGGCGAGACCTACGCCGAGCCGTGGCGGAACGCCTCGACCGAGGCGTGGGGACTCCGGGTGCCGGGGGCGCTCGGCGATTTCCTGATGCTCGAAGCCATCCGCGAATCGGGCGGAGGGGGAGTCGCCGTTTCCGACGAGGCGATGAAGGAGGGGGCCCTCGAACTCGGCGCCGTCGGCGTGGGGGCCGCGATCGAAGGCGGCGCCACCCTCGCCGGGGCGCGGGAACTTCGCCGATCCGGAGAGCTGCGCGATGCGGAAACGGTCGTCCTCTTCAACACCGCGCATCTTCTCACATATTAGCGCCGCTGCGTTCGTGCGCGGGGGCAGCCTTCCGGCTATCTTGGCGCGGTCTACGACTGTAAACAGAAACAGGGGTTCAGAGCGATGTTGAACATGGTGCGTACTGGCGCGAGGGCGGCGACCGCCGCGACCCTGGCGTCGATCTTCACGTCTGCGGGACTCTTCGGGCAGGAATGCGAGTTCGACGCGAACAGCGCGGCCGCCACGGCTTCCGAAGCGATCCAGGGACTCACCGACGCGGCCACGGCCGCAGACAGCCTGGAGATCCTGATGGAGGCGTGGGAGGCGCTAAGCGCGGATCTGGAGAGCGAGAATCCGGTCGTCCCACTACTGGGCGCGCAGATCCAGATAGGCCTCGGCAACTTCCGGGATGCCGTGGAGTTTCTCGACCGCTACGACGCGACCTCGGCGCCCGAATGCATGATGCACGGCGAGGCACAGCGCTATAACGGCTGGGTCCGGCTCTACAACCAGGGGGTGACGGCCTACAGCGCATCCGACAACGAAGCGGCGCTCGACGCCTTCATGCTCGCGAACGACTTCAAGCCCGACCTCCGCACGTACAGCAATGCGGCGCTCCTGCAGTCACAGATGGGAGACAACGCGGGCGCGATCGAGACGTACCAGGCCGCGCTCGCCGCGGACATTCCCGATGCGGACGCGGAGTCGTTGCAGGGCGCCGTCCGAGGACTCGGCGACATGCTGGTGGTGGAAGGCCGGGGGGACGAGGCCATCCAGACCTACGCCGACTACCTCGCCAGGTACCCCGACGATGTCGTGATCCAGATCCAGTATGCGGGAGTCCTGGCCGATCAGGGGCAGACCGATGAGTCTTCGGCGATCTATGCCGAGACCCTCGAGCGCACCGACCTGACGTACCAGCAGTGGCTCGAAGTGGGGGTGGGGTTCTACAACGCGCAGAACTTCTCGGACGGGGCCACCGCCTTCGGGAGGGCTCGCGAGGGGAATCCCTACAACAAGGAAGCGATGGAGAACTACGTCAACGCTTCCATCCAGTCCGGCCGTCCCGGGCCCGTCATCGCACTCGCGGACACCCTTAAGCAGTGGTATCCGTACGACGCGCTGGCTCACCAGCTGCACTTCCAGGCTCTCGGCCGCGCCGACATGAACGAGCGGGCGATGGAGGTTATGGGGGAGGAGCAGCAGCTGCCGCTCTCCGTCACGTTCGCGCAGATGGCTGCCGCGCCCAACGGCCGGTACATCGTGCAGCTGTCCTTCACGAACCGCTCCGCCTCCGGCACGCTGCAGATCACGTTCGAGTTCGTCGATGCCGGCGGACAGGTCGTCAGGGAGGAGACGCAGACCTTCGAGGCCGACTCCGGCGGCTTCACCTTCGAGATCCAGTCCGACGTGCCCCTGGCCGGGTTCCGGTACGGGACGATCGAGGGCTGACCGCCCGCTCGCAGGCCGTGGCCCGGTAGCAGGCCGCCAGCCGCTCCCGAGAGGCGGGAGCGGCCCGCCTGCGGTAGCCCCACGCGCGAGACCATGATTCGAATCGCCAGCGTGAAGCCGGGGTCGATCGCCGCCGACCTCGAACTGCCGGCGGGCCTCGCCGTGCTTGAGATCAACGGCAAGCCCGTTCGAGACAGCCTCGACCTTCTGTTTCATCAGGCGGAACCCGAACTCCGGGTGCTCGCCGAGCGGCAGACCGGCGAGCGGCTTCTCTTCGAGATCGAGAAACCCGAGGACGAACCCCTCGGGATCGTCCCGGAGCCCGACAAGATCCGCCGCTGCACCAACGCGTGCCCGTTCTGCTTCGTGAAGGGAAACCCGAAACTCGACAAGCTTCGGGCGCCCCTCTATGTGAAGGATGACGACTACCGACTGTCCTTCCTCCACGGCCACTACATCACGCTGACGAACCTGCGTCCGGATGACTGGGACCGCATATTCGAACAGCGACTGTCCCCACTCTACGTGAGCGTCCACGCGACGGACCCGGCGGTGCGGCTCCGGATGCTGAAGAACCCCCGGAGCGCGAACATCGGGGAGGATCTCGACCGGCTGGCCGAGGGCCGCATCGTCGTCCACGCCCAGGTCGTCCTCTGTCCGGAGGTGAACGACGGCAAACACCTGACGCGCACGATCGAAGACCTCTATCGCCGCGGCGACGCGATCCGGTCGCTCTCCATCGTCCCGGTGGGCCTCACGTCGTGGAACGCGGCGCTGGGGGGACGGACCCTCACGCCCGGGGAATGTCGCGCGGCGCTCGACGACGTCGACGCGATCCGCGAACGGGCGCTGTCGGAGCGGGGACAGGGATGGTGCTACGCCGCCGACGAGATGTACCTGCAGGCGAGACTCGAACCGCCGGGCGCCGCGTACTTCGACGATCACGAACTCGAGAGCAACGGCGTCGGCGCGATCTCCACCCTGACGGACCGCGTGACCGGACAGTTGGAGGCGCTCGGCCCGTTGGAGGGGTGCAGGGTCGTTGCGGTCACGGGGACGTCAATGGGACCCACGATGACCCGACTCGCGGGCCGCATCGCGCTGCGCACCGGCGCCGAGGTCTCGACGGTCGCGGTCGAGAACACGCTGTACGGGCCGATGGTCACGACGGCCGGCCTGCTGCCGGGCGCGGATCACCGGAACGCGCTCCGCGATGCGGGGGACTTCGACGTGGCCCTCTTCTCCGCGCAGGCGCTGAACGACGGGGAAGTCTTCCTCGACGACGTGAGCCTCTCCGAGCTGCAGGCCGGCTTTCCCGGTCGCCGCGTCGAGCCTTCCGCGGACCTCGTCGATGTCCTTTCGCGGCTCTGACGGCGATGCCCATGCACACGGTGGCCATCGTGGGCCGCCCCAACGTCGGCAAATCGACCCTCTTCAACCGGATCCTGGGGCGGCGGGCCGCGATCGTCGCCGAGCAGCCGGGCGTGACGCGGGATCGGCAATTCGCCGAGGCGGAATGGGCGGGACGGCACTTCCTTCTCGTCGATACCGGAGGCCTCGTCGTGCGGCCGGATGAGCACATCGATCTCGAGGTGCGCCGGCAGGCCGAGACCGCAATCGGCCACGCGGACGTCGTCATCTTCGTCGTGGACGGCCGCGACGGCGTCCAGCCCGTGGACCGGCACGTCGCACAGCTCCTGCGCCGCTCCGCGTTGCCCGTGATCGTTGCGGCGAACAAGCTCGACGAACTCGCGGAGGCGATCGAGCACCTCGACTTCTACGAACTCGGCCTCGGCGACCCCACGCCGCTGGCAGCCCTCAGCGGCAAGGGATCGGGGGACCTCCTGGACCGTGTCGTCGCGGCCCTTCCCGAATCCGCGGAGACGGAAGAGGGCGACGCCGACATCCGCATCGCGGTCATCGGGCGCCCCAACGTGGGCAAATCCAGCTTCGTGAATCGTCTCCTCGGGGAAGATCGCGTCATCGTCCACGAGGAGGCGGGGACCACGCGCGACGCGATCGATACGGATCTCGTTCTGGAAGACCGCCGCATCCGTCTCATCGACACGGCCGGCCTCCGCCGCCGGGCGCGCATCGTGGACGACCTCGAATTCCTCGGACGGCTGCGGGCCGCCTCGGCGATCGGCCGGGCCGACGTCTGCCTTCTCCTGGTGGATACGCGGGACGGCGCGGCGAACCAGGATTTCCGGATCGGACACGAGGCGTGGGACGAGGGGAAGGGGCTCGTGTTCGTCGCCAACAAGTGGGACCTGATCGAGGACCGCGGGCCCACGGCGATGGCCGGCTTCGAGCGCGAACTCCGCGAGCGCGCGCACTATCTCCGCTGGGTGCCCATCATCACCTGCTCGGCGTTGACCGGGAAGCGGGTGCGGAAGGCCATCGACCTTGCGTTCGAGGTGCAGCAAGCGCGTGCGCAGCGCGTGCCCACCTCGGAGGTGAACGAGGTCCTTCGGCGACTCGTGGCGCGCCGGCAGCCTCCCCAGGGCGGGCGGGGAGACGTGCGGCTGCTGTACGGCAGTCAGGTGGCGGCGTCCCCGCCGCAGTTCGTACTCTGGTCCAACCGGCCACACGACCTCAAGGAGCACTATGTGAGATACCTCGTCGCCGGCTTTCGGGAGGCCTGGGGATTCGAGGGATCTCCCATTCGGATCAAGCTGAGGAAGCGTTCGGGGTGCGAATGACCGCGCCGCTTCTGACGATCGCCGCCTACCTCATCGGGGCCTTTCCCACGAGCTACCTCGTCGGGCGCGCCTACGGGTACGACCTCCGGCGGGAGGGAAGCGGCAACCTGGGGTCCACGAACGCCTACCGGGTGCTCGGGTTCTTTCCGGCCGTGGGCGTGCTCGTCGTGGACCTGCTGAAGGGGTTCGTGCCCGTGTGGTTCTTCCCGATGTGGGACGGGCGTACGGGCGGCTGGGTGCTCGTGTACGGGCTCGCCGCGATTTCCGGGCATGTATGGCCCGTGTACACGAGATTCAAGGGAGGGAAGGGGGTGGCGACCGCCGCCGGAACGATGGCCGCGCTGGTTCCGGTGGCCGTGATCGTCGCCTTCTTCGTGTGGGTCGTGACGGTGATCCTCACGCGGACGGCCTCCATGGCGTCCCTCCTCTCCGCCGCCCTCGTGCCCGTCATGGCGCGCGGCTCGGCGGCGCCGCGATCCGTCGTATCCTATGCGCTCCTCCTCGCCATCGCCGTGTGGTGGACGCACCGCTCGAACCTCGCGCGGATCGTGAGGCGCGAGGAGTTCCAGGTGGATTGGCGCCGCGGCCGGCTTCCGCGCCGGGAGAGGGCGGCGGAAGAGTCCCCGGAGGACGAGGGGTGAGCGGGCAGAGCGTCGCCGTGCTGGGCGCGGGCAGCTGGGGCACGGCGCTGGCGGATGTCCTCGTGCGGAACGGCCACGACGTGCGGCTGTGGGCGCGGGACGCCGCACACGCCGCTGCGATGCGCGAGACCGGGACGAACGAGCGCTACCTGCCCGGAATCGAACTCGGCCGCCCCCTCGCGGTGACAGCGGACCTGGCGGAAGCGACGGACGGCACGGGGTTCGTTCTCTCCGTGTGCCCATCACACGCGGTGCGGGAGGTGCTGCGACATGCCGCGCCCCACCTCGGAGATCAGATCCTGGTCTCGGCCTCGAAGGGGATCGAGCTCGGGACGCACCGGAGGATGTCGGAGGTCATCGTCGAGACGCTGGGCGAGGCCGCGGGATCGCGCACGGTGGTCCTCTCGGGACCCAGCTTCGCGGAGGAACTCCTGCGCGGGCTTCCGACGGCGGTCGTCGCCGCAAGCCGGAGCGAGGCCCACGCGCTCGCCGTGCAGAGCCTGTTCCGCAACGGGTATTTTCGAGTGTACACGCAGCCGGACGTGGATGGCGTGGAGCTGGGCGGCGCCCTCAAAAACGTGATCGCGCTCGCGGCCGGGATCTCCGACGGGCTGGAGCTGGGGTCGAACGCGCGCGCGGCGCTCATCAACCGCGGACTCGCGGAGATCGCGCGGCTCGCCCGGCACTTCGGGGCACGGGAAACGACGCTCGGCGGCCTCGCCGGACTCGGGGACCTCGTCCTCACCTGCACCGGGCGGCTGAGCCGGAATCGCTCGGCCGGACTCGCGATTGGGGCGGGTCGCCGGCCTTCGGAAGTGATCGGAGAGATGGATCAGGTCGTGGAAGGCTCGCGGACCGCACGCGCCGCATACGAACTGAGTCGGGAGCTGGACGTGGAGATGCCGATCACGAGCGGTGTATATTCGATCCTGTACGAAGATATGGCGCCCCGGGAGGCGCTGGCGCGGCTGATGGCCCGGGAGCCGAAACCCGAGCGGTGGGGTTAGCGAGGGCCTGCTCGCGACACCACACCAGGGAAGGGGAAAGCGTGTCCGACCGCATCGCCCCGAAGGAGTACTACTCGATCGGAGAAGTGTGCGAGATCGCGGATCTCAAGCCGCACGTCCTCCGCTACTGGGAAACGCAGTTCTCGGCGCTTCGCCCGACGAAGAACCGGGCGGGCAACCGGGTGTACCGTCCGAAGCAGATCCAGCTCGTGCAGCTCCTGCGGCACCTCCTCTACACCGAGCGGTACACGATCGAGGGCGCGAGGCGCAAGCTCGATCAGCTGCGCGCGGGCGGGGAACTCGCGGCGGAGGCGCGCGTGGCCTGGGATCGGGAAACGATCCGCGACCTCCGGACGGAGGCCGACGAACTGGTACAGCTCCTCGAGGACGGCGGGGTCGGGTGACCGAAGCGGGAACACCCATCCTCCTGTGCACGAACGACGACGGCGTGAAGTCGCCGGGGCTCGCGCTGCTCGCCCGTGTGGCCGACGCGTTCGGCGATGTGTGGACGGTGGCGCCGGATCGGGAACAGAGTGCGACGAGCCATGCGCTCTCCCTCTTCCGTCCCCTCCGCGTGACGCAGCTCGGGCCGCGACGTTACATGGTGGACGGGACGCCGACCGATTGCGTGCTCCTCGCCCTCAAGGAGATCCTCGAGACCCGGCCGCGCTTCGTCCTCTCAGGGGTCAACCACGGCGCCAACATGGGCGAAGACGTGCTCTACTCCGGCACGGTGGCGGCGGCGATGGAGGCGACGATCCTGGGCGTGCCGGCGATCGCCTTCTCGTTCACGGGGAGCGACGACCGCGTCCTCGAGAGCTACGAGGCGCTGCTCGGCCGCCTCATCGCCACCTGTCTCGATCGGGATTCCTTTCCGGACGAGACCTTCTTCAACATCAATCTTCCCGACCGGCCGGCGGGCGAGGTGGAGGGGATCACGGTGACCGCGCTCGGGCGCCGCGTGTACCACGACTCGCTCCGCCGGATTCACGATGAGGAAGGGACCGAGTACTTCAAGATCGGAGGCGGGCGTTCGGCCTGGAGCGGCCGGGGGGACTCGGATTTCCGTGCCGTGCGCGCGGGTTTCGTCTCGGTCACGCCGCTCCACCTCGACCTGACGAATTTCGAGCTGCTGAACGAGGTGAGGTCGTGGCGGCTTGGAAGTTGAGGGGGCGGGACCCGGCGGCGGATTACGGGCGCGACCGCCGTCGTCTCGTGGAACGGCTCCGGGAACGGGGCGTGAACGACCTGGCCGTCCTGCACGCGTTCGACAGCGTCCCGCGACACGCGTTCGTCCCTGACGTGATGCGGGCCCGTGCATACGAGGACGTGCCGCTCCCCATCGGCCGGGGACAAACGATTTCGAGCCCGACGATCCACGCGCTCAGCCTCGAATACGCCGAGATCCGTCCCGGGCATCGCGTCCTCGAGGTGGGGACGGGGGCGGGGTTCCAGACGGCGCTCCTCGCGGCGCTCGGGGCGGAGGTATACTCGATCGAACGGATCGCCCCCCTGTACGAAGCCGCCGCGCGCACGCTCGAGGGGCTCGGCGTGGAAGCGCGTCTCATGCACGGAGATGGGAGTCGGGGCTGGCCGGAATACGCTCCGTTCCAGGCGATCATCGTGGGTGCGGCCGCGGCCCGCCCGCCCGAAGCACTGTTCGGCCAGCTCGCCGATGGAGGCCGCCTCATCCTGCCCGTCGGCACCCGACGGCAGGAGCTGCGGCGCTACACGCGGCGCGGAGACGACTTCGTGAAGGAGACGATCACGGGCGCCCGTTTCGTCCCGCTCATCGAGGGGCGGGGCGGAGGCCGGGAGGCAAGCCGGTGAGAGCCTGGGCCGGGCTGTACGCGAAGGGCCTCGCCATGGGGCTGGCGGATCTCGTGCCCGGGGTTTCCGGAGGGACGATCGCCTTCATCTCGGGCATCTACGACGAGCTGGTCGCGACGATCGCGGGTCTCGACCGCCGCCTGCTCGGGGTGTTGCGGGAGGGGGGAGTGCGCGGCGTCTGGCAGGCGGGCAACCTGAGCTTCCTCGCCGTCCTGCTCGCCGGCATCGGCACGAGCGTGTTCGCCTTCGCCGGGTTGCTGCACTGGCTGCTCGCGAACCGGCCCGTGGAGCTGCGGGCCTTCTTCTTCGGCCTCGTGGCGGCGTCCGTGCTGCTCGTCGGGCGGCGCGTCGCGGATCGCCGGGCCGGCATCCGGATCCTTGCCGCCGCGGGGGCCGTCCTCGCCGCCGTCATCACATCGCTGCCCCCGCTCGTCCGGTCCGATGCGCCCCTCCTTCTCGCGGCGGCCGCGGCCGTGGCGGCCTGCGCCATGGTCCTGCCCGGCATTTCCGGCGCCTTCATCCTCCTCCTCCTGGGGGCGTACGCACCCGTGATCGCGGCCCTCCACAGCCTCGACCTCGTCCGGCTCGCGTTCGTGAGTCTCGGGATCGTCGCCGGCCTGCTCGCGTTCAGCCGCGTCCTGCGGCGCCTCCTCGCGCGTCACCGGACACCCACGCTGGCCGTGCTCACGGGGTTTCTCGTCGGTTCTCTCAACGCGCTGTGGCCGTGGAAGGTGCGAATCCGCGAGCTGTACACGCACAGCGACGGCCGCATCGAGTGGTTGCGGGCGAACCGCTGGCCCGAGGGCGCCGCGGAAATCTGGCCGGCGGTGGCTCTCGCGCTCCTCGGGGCCGTCGCCGTCCTCGCCATTGAGCGCATCGCCGGCCCGCGCGGCCCCGGCCGCCCGTGACGGAATGCTAGTGTAGTAGCGGCGATCCACCGGGTCCGGTAGCTTCCACGCCGTTCAACAACCGGGCAGGAAACGAGGAGGGAACGGGAGATGGCGGACGCGCTCGCCAGCGGCAAGACACCAGACGGAGGGGACGGTCGACAGGACGCTTTCGTCCGATCCACGTTCCGTCTGGCGACCTGGGTCAACAAGAACATGCGGGCGGTGCTGGTCGGGGCCGCCGGTATCGCGATGGTCGTCGTGGGCATCGTGTATTACACGAACTTCCAGGCTTCAGTGCGCGAGCAGGCGGCGAACGAACTCGCAACGCTGCGAATGACCGCGACCGACCCCGAAATGCTCATCGCCGACCTGGAAGCCTACGTCGACCGTTTCGACGGCGTGGCGGCGGCGAACGAAGGCCGGCTCCTCCTCGCCAGGACCTATCTCGACACGGAGCGGTCCGTGGAGGCCGCCCGGGTCGCGAGTACGATCACCGAGGCGCCGAACCGTCCCGTCGGACTCGCCGGCCGCACACTCCTCGCGGCGGCCCAGGAAGCGTCGGGAGACGCGGAGACCGCGCTCGCCACGTGGGAAGCCCTGGGAGAAACGGCGCGTTTCGCCTTCCAGCGCCGTGAGGCGCGCGCTTCCGCCGCGAGAATCCTCGCCTCGCTCGGCCGTCTCGAGGAAGCCGAAACGATCTTCGCCGCCATCGCCGAGGAAGCCGCCGGGGAGGACCCCGTGGAGGCAGGCGTCTACCGCCTCCGACTCGGGGAGATCAAGGCCCAACTCGCAGGGAGCGACTGACCTCAGCCCCTCCGCGGCGAATTCGGGAGCACCCCGACAGCATCTCCGCAATTCCGTATGATCGTGGGCACGAGCAAAGATGGCGCATAAGATATATTATGTAAACCTGCGTCCGGTACGGGTTGAGACCCGCAGGGCGAATCAGAGGGTCGTTCAGACGGCGAGTCCGACCGCGATCAGAAGGCGAGCGTGTGGGAGTACTTCACCATCAGCGCCCTGCCGGACGAGAACGGGAGCATGGGATCGCGGTTGTTCGCCCGGCCGTTCACGCGGTCCGTGTAGTAGCCCTCGTTGTAGACGACCCACAGGTCCACTCCCTCGCGGAAGTGATACCGGAAGCGGGCGTTCACGAGCGCCTGGTCCGCTGCCGAGTTGTACTGGGCGAGCACGCTCAGAGAGAGGTGCGTGTCCAGCGAGAAATCGACGCCCAGCTTGGCGAGGTGCGTGGTCAGGTAGTCGCCCCCCCGGAGTTCGAACCGGTTGAGGTCGTACCCGGGCCGGATCTCGACGTGCCGGGAGACGTTCAGCGCCGGACTCATTCGAAGGCCCACCCTGCGGCCGTCATAGAAGCTGCCGGCCGAACCCCCGAGTTCCCCGCGCACGAGACCGCCGCGCGAAAGCCGCAGCGACATGTCGGCTTCGTGGAACCAGTATTCCCCGGGGTTGATCCGGAGGCTCGCGACCCGGAACGGGTCACGGATGCTCTCGAAGCTCGATCGCGAGGTGAGGGTCATGAAGGTGCCCGACTTCAGCGCGATCCGCAGCATGGGGGCGTAGCTGCGTGACTCCGGCGTGAGATCCGAGTTCCGGTAGTAGTGTTCCGTGGTGCCCCCGACCGTCACGGCACGCAACTGGGAATCCGCGCCGAGGAACCAGGAGTATTCGCTCGACCCACCGAACAGGGTGAAGTCGTTCCGAAGCTGGAAGCCGAGCCGCGGCAGGTAATCCGGCCCCACCCGCCGGTACTGCGCGCTGTAGTTCAACCCCTCCTGCCTCCGTCGCTCGTACTGCGCGAAGAAGGTGCCGGCGTCGAGCGGATTCCGCTCGGCCACGTCGTCGTCGAACGACTGGGCCCACCGCAGCGTCAGGTACTCGTCCCCGAACACCCGCACCTCGCTGTCCGCGCCGTAGGCCACGTTCGTCTTGCCGTACGCATCGACGCGCGTCGTGACGATCCCGCCGACGGAGGAGTTCTGATTGAAGATCTGCTGCTTGAGCCGCAGCACACCCATGTTCTCCCCCGGCCGTCCCGCGCGCGGGGCCGTCTGCATGTTCAGCATCCCGAAATCAAGCCCGCCGGCCCGCCCCACCACGCGCGCCCCCCCGTAGATGCGCACCAGTTCGCCCTGGTCGAGCCCGATCCGGCGGCTGAAGAAGACCCGGTCCGTGACCCCGCCGGTCGCGAAGTCGAAGGTCGCCGAGCGTTCCTGGAAGAACTGCCGCTTTTCCGGGAAGAAGAGGGGGAACCGCGTGAGGTTGATCTGCTGGTCGTCCGCCTCCACCTGGGCGAAGTCCGTATTGGCGGTGAGATCGATCGACAGGTTCGACGACGGCGAATATCTGAAGTCGAGGCCGGGCTCCCCGGTGGGGTCGTCCGTCGTCGCCCAGTACGCCGCCTGCACGTCCGGCGGTTCGCGCAGGGTCGGGATCTGAGTCATGCCGCCGAGGAGGTACGGCGTCACGTAGATCGGATTCGCCCGATTCACGTCCCTCAGGGTGACCCGCTGCGCCAGCGATGGCTTGCCGAAGCCGAAGAACCCGTACTCGGGAGAGATGTCGGGATAGACGTGGCGCTCGTTCTTCCGCGAAATCGAGCGGTAGACGGAGAGTCCCATCGTCACTTCCCCGCCGGCGTTCTGGAACCCCAGCGTGGAGAACGGGATCCGCATCTCCGCGGACCACCCGTCGTTCGTCCGCTGGACGGCGGCATCCCAGTGCGCGTTCCAGTCGCTGTTGAAGGGTCGCGTGCCCGCGGTCCACTCGGCGTCGCCCCAAACCGCACGATCGGATCGCGCGCCGTTGGGGTTCACCACGAAGGCCACCGCCGTCTCGTGGTCGTTGTAGCTGTCGATCACAACCGAGAACTGGTCGTCGCCGCTGAACCCGTCGCGGACGAAGCTGTTCGCCCGGATCCCGCCGAGGTCGGAATCGAACAGCCGCCCCGAGACGTAGAGGTATCCGTCATCGTAGGCGATCCGGATCTCCGTCTCTTCGGTGAGGGTTCCGCCGTATGTGGGCGAGTACATCACGAGCGGAACCGGATCGATGTCCGCCCACGCCGGCTCGTCGACGAAGCCGTCGAGCTGGATGTGACCGTTGCCCGTCAGGCGATGGAGGGGCACGGAGGGCTTCCCTCGCCCGCCGTCCTGCGCGGCCGCGGCCCCGGGCGCCACCGCCGCGAGCGTCGCGCACAGCCACAGGGTCGTGCGCAGAGTCACCATATGAACGTGTGCGAGTACTTGATCATGATGTTTCGTCCCGCCGACCACGGCAGCCTCGGATCGAATCCCCGGTCCCGTTCCAGGTTGAACCCTTCATTATACACAATCCAGAGGTCCGTGCCCTCCCTGAAGTGGTAACGGAAGCGCGCGTTGATGCTCGTCCGGTCGTCGAGATTGTTGTACTGCGCGAAGGCGCTGAACGAGAGGTGCGTGTTCAGGGCGAAGTTCAGCCGCAGCCGGCCGAGGTGCGTCGTCGTCGCCTCGCCCCGGTCGGGAAACTCGATCCGGTTCACCTCGTAGCCGCCGACGACCTCCAGGTAGCGGGAGACGGTCCAGGTGGGGTTGAAGATGAGTCCCACGCGCCGCCCATCGTAGAAGCTCCCCGCCGTCGTCCTGATCTCGCCGCGGAAGATCGTCGTGCGCGGCAGCATCCAGTCGATGCCGGCCTCCGTGAAGCTGTATTCGCCGGACGGAAGCGACACATCCCCGATCCCGAACGGGGTCCGGAGGTCCTCGAGCTGCACGTTCGCGTAGGCGGTGATGTTCGCGGTCGACTTGAAGTCGAGCGACACGGAGGGGCGGATCGAGCGGGATTCGACCGTGAGGTCCACGTTGCGCTGATAGTTCTCGCCCGTCACGTGCAGCGTGATCGCGTTCAGCGTCGCGTCGGCCCCTCTCAGCCAGGTGTGGGCCAACTGGCCGCCGAACAGCGTGAAGTTGTTCCGCAGTTGAAAGCCGAGGCGCGGCAGGTAGTCCGGGCCCACGCGCCGATAGTAGAGGTTGTACCAGACCCCACGGTCCGTCCGCCGCTCCCAGCGCGCCCGCACGAGGCTCGCGTCGAGTGCGTTGCGTTCCCTGACCACCTCGTCCTGCGTTTGCGCCCAGGTGACCGTGAGGTACTCGTCTCCGAACAGGCGTAGCTGCGAGTCCAGGCCATAGGCCACGTTGTTCTGGCCGTTCGAGCCGTAGCGGGTCGTGAGGATCCCCCCTACGAACGAATACGGATTGAGCACCTGCTGCTTGAGGCGCATGACCCCCATGTTCTCGCCCGATCGGCCCGCGGCCGGCGCCGTCTGCATGTTGAGGATCCCGAAGTCCAGGCCGGCGAGCCGGCCGACCAGCCTCGCCCCGCCGTAGATGCGAACGAGTTCGCCCCCCTGGAGTCCAATGCGGCGACTGAAAAACACGCGGTCGGTGAACCCTCCCGTCCCGAAGTCGAAGGTCGAAGAGCGCTCCTGGAAGAACTGCCGTTTCTCGGGAAAGAAGAGCGAGAACCGGGTGAGGTTCACCTGCTGGTCGTCCGCCTCGACCTGCGCGAAGTCGGTGTTGACGGTGAGATCGATCGCCAGGTTCGAGGAGGGGGAGTACTTGAGGTCGAGTCCCGGCTCCGCGACCTGGTCGCGCTCCGTCCCCCAGAAGGAGGCCGCGTCGGACGGCTCCCGGAGGAGCGGGGTCCGGCTCAGGCCTCCGAGCAGGTACGGGGTGACGTAGGCCGGCGTCGTCGGCCGCACCCCGCGCAGCGTCATCCGCTGGCCCTGGGAGGGCTTAAGGAAGCCCCCCTGCCCCCATTCGCGGCCAATGAACGGGAAGACGTGGCGCTCGTTCTTCCGGGCGATGAAGCGGTAGACGATGATCCCCATCGTCACTTCGTCTCCCTGCGCCTGGAATCCAAGCGTGGAGAACGGGATCCGGTACTCCGCGGACCACCCCTCGTCGTCTGTCGAGGTGACAACCTGCCAATGAGCGTTCCAGTCCGCGTTGAACGGCATCACATCGCCGGAGAAGTCGCCGTCGTTGGAGAGCGAGCGATCCTGGCGGACGCCGGCGGGCGTGGTCCCGAACCACAATCCGGTCTCGTAGTCGTTGTAGCTGTCGACCACGAAGGAGAGAAGGTCGTCGCCGCTGAACGCATCCCGGTAGAAGGTGTTCGCGCGGATGCCGCCGGGGTTCGAGTCGTACATCCGTCCGGAGAGGTAGAGGAACTCGTCGTCGTGCGCGATCCGGACCTCCGTCCGCTCCGTCATCTCGCCGCCGTGATCGGGGGCCCACATGAACATCGGGAGCGGCTCGACCGCGCTCCATGCCGGCTCGTCGACGACGCCGTCGACTTCTATCTCCCCGCTGAGCCGCGAGATGGGAATCGGGACCGGCGACCGGAACGCCGCCGCATCGACCTCGTCCGGGCTTCCGGTCTGCGCGGAGACCCCCGACGCCGCGAGGAGGCAGAGGGGCACAATCCACGCGCACGAAGCCGCAAGTCGCTGACAGGTGCGCAGGTCCGCGCCTACCAGCTGAAGGTGTGCGAGTACTTGACCATGATATTCCGGCCGGCGGACCACGGGAGCCTCGGCTCGAACCCCCGGTCTCGTTCGAAGTTCAGCCCCTCGTTGTACACGACCCAGAGATCCGTGCCTTCCCTGAAGTGGTAGCGAAAGCGGGCGTTGATGCTCGTCCGCTTGTCGAGGTTGTTGTACTGCGCGAACGTGCTCAGCGAGATGCTCCGATTCAGGGCGAAAGAAAGCTTCACGCGCCCGAGTTGGGTCGTGCGGGCCTCGCCCCGGTCGGGAAATTCGATCCGGTTGATTTCGTACCCGCCGCCCAACTCCAGGTATCGGGACGCGCTCCAGGTCGGGTTGAAGATCAGTCCGACGCGCCGCCCGTCGTAGAAGCGCCCCACGCTCGCCCGGATATCGCCCCGGAAGATCGCGGCTCGGGGCAGCATCCAGTCGATGCCCGCCTCCTGGAACCAGTATCCGCCAGTCGGAATCGACAGGCCGGTGATGCGGAACGGGACCTGGATGTCCTCGAACTGCGTGTTCGAATAGACCGTGATGCTCGAACCCGACTTGAAAGCGAACTCCACTTCCGGGCGGATCGATCTCGACTCCGGCGTGATGTCCGCGTTGCGATAGTAGTTCTCGCCCAGCACCGCGAGGGTGACCGTGTTCAGCGAAGCGCTCGGCCCCTGGAGCCAGGTGTGCCCGACCTCGCCGCCGAAAAGCGTGAAGTCTCTGCGCAACTGGAAGCCGAGCCGCGGCGTGTAGTCCGGCCCGACCCGCCGGTAATAGAGGTTGTACGACAGGCCGCGGTCCGTCCGCCGTTCCCAGCGGGCGCGGAACAGGCCCGCGTCGAGCGGATTCCTCTCGTTCACCGCTTCGTCGAAGGTTTGCGCCCACGTCAGCGTCACCCACTCGTTGCCGAGGGGACGGATCTGCGCATCCACGCCGTACGCGACGTTGTCCTCCCCGTTCGCCCCAATGCGCGTCGCGACGATCCCCCCCAGGAACGAATACGGATTGAAGACCCGCTGCTTCACCCGCATCACACCCACGTTCTCGCCCGAGCGGCTGCCGGTGGGAGCCGTCTGCATGTTCAGAAGACCGTAGTCCAGCCCTCCGAGGCGGCCGACGACGCGGGCGCCCCCGTAGATCCGAACGAGTTCCCCGCCCTCGAGACCGACCCTGCGGCTGAAGAACACGCGGTCGGTGAAGCCGCCGGTTCCGAAATCGAACGTCGAGGACCGTTCCTGGAAGAACTGGCGTTTCTCCGGGAAGAAGAGTGAGAACCGGGTGAGGTTGATCTGCTGGTCGTCCGCCTCCACCTGCGCGAAGTCCGTGTTGACCGTCACGTCGATGGCCAGGTTGGATGAAGGCGAATACTTGAGATCGGCCCCGGGTTCCGCCGTCCGATTCCGTTCCGACGCCCAGTAGGCCGCCGCGTCCGCCGGCTCGCGCAGGATGGGCGTCTGCCGGAGGCCTCCCAGCACGTACGGCGTCACGTGGACCGGCGATGTGGGACGCACCTCCCGCAACGTCATCCGCTGCGTCTGCGACGGCTTCATGAACGCCAGCCGGCCCCATTCCCGTCCGATCGGCGGGTACACCTGGCGCTCGTTCTTCCGGCTGATGTAGCGATAGGTGGTGATGCCCATCGTCACTTCATCGCCCTGCGCCTGGAAGCCCAGGGTCGAGAACGGAATACGAAACTCCGCGAACCATCCCTCGCCGTTTCGCATCGTGACGACGTCCCAGTGCGCGTTCCAGTCCTGGTTGAACGGAGGGAGGTCGCCCGTGAACTCGGCGTCGTTGGAGACGGAGCGGTCGTAACGGACGCCCGCAGGGTTGACGCCGAACCAGAGGGCGGTCTCGTAGTCGTTGTAGCTGTCGACCACGAACGACAACAGGTCGTCTCCGCTGTAGATGTCGCGGTAGAACGTGTTGACCCGGATCCCCTCCGGGTTCGAGTCGTACATTCGCCCGGACACGTAGAGGTACCGGTCATCGTGCGCGAGACGAATCTCGGTGCGCTCGGTCTGCTCCCCGCCGTGGGTGGGCGACATGATGAAGAGCGGGACCGGGTCGATCGAGTCCCACACGGGCTCGTTCACGATCCCGTCCACCTCGATCGCTTCGGCGATGCGGGTGATGGGTACCGGGGCGCCGGGCCGGAGCGCCTCCACGTCCACGGCCTCCGCGCCGCCGGCCTGGGCCGCGAGCCCCGGGACCGCGCACACCGCCGCCACCGCACCGCCGAACACGGCCCGCGCGAGCCGGCCGGCACGCCCCGCCCGCCCACGCGGCATGCGCAGCGACGTCATGCGATGCCTCACCGATCCCGCCGCGTGAGGAGAAAGAACCACTGCGGTCCGCAGCGCAGGATCCGGCGCCGCAGCCCGGCGGGGAGCACGGAGAGGATCCGCCACACCGACCGCCACGTCCCTCCCCCGCCTCCGCTCAGCACGGATCGTATCGCGTGTTCCGTCATGTCCGCGCTCAGCAGATCGGGGACAGCCATCGCGCGCTGCAGCGAACGGTATCCCAGGAACCGGATTCCGCGGTAGTCCCTTGCGCGCCCCGTCCAGCGAACGTAGCGGTCGGCCATCCCCCGGGGCAGCCAACTGAGAAAGGGCAGCCGGTAGTGCGGCTCGAGGACAGCCCAACGGCTTCCGGCGCTGACGTAGGCGGAACCGCCGGGTTTGAGCACCCGGGAAACCTCCGCGAACAGCCTTCTCGGGTCGGCGACGTGTTCATAGAGGTGGTTCACGATGAGGAAGTCGAAGCACGCGTCGGAGGTCGGGAGCCGGGTCCCATCGGCCACGCAGGTGCGGCCGCGTTCGATGACGACCCGCGGATCCACCTCGAAACCGATAATCGGTTGCCCGCTGAGCTTCTCGAGTTCGCGCTTGAGGAGACCCGTGCCGCTCCCGACATCGCCGATCGTGCCCCCCGCGCGGATCCTGTCTCCCACGATCCTGTCGAGGACCGCCGCCTTGCGGAGCCGGCTCTCCCTGTACTCGCGGCTCGCCAGGAAGTCCTCGTAGTAGTCGCGCTCGACGAGGTCGGTCTGCGATGACAAGCTGGTCATTCCAGCAGTTCGGAACCGCAGTGCTTGCAGTGGCTGGCATCCTCGTCATGGCCGGGCGAGGCGCAACGCAGGCACAACCGGTCCATGGTGGCGCGAGCGGAGCGCACCTTGAATTCACGGCCTGCGAGCTCGGCCGTCACGATCCCCGTCGGGACGGCGATCACGCCGTACCCCAGGATCATGAGGAGCGCGGCAAGCATCTGCCCCACCGTGGTCTGGGGCGTGATGTCGCCGAACCCCACCGTCGTCACAGTCACGATGGCCCAGTAGACCCCGCGGGGGATGCTGTCGAAGCCCGCGTCCGCTCCCTCGATCACGTACATCGCGGCGCCCACGAGCGTCACGACGACGAGCACAGCCACGATGAAGACGGCGATCTTGTAGGAACTTGAGCGCAGGGCGTTGATCAGCAGTCGCTCGCCCCCCACGAACTGGGCGAGCTTCAGCACCCGGAACACCCGCAGCACCCGCAACACGCGGATGACGGCGAGCGCCTGTCCTCCCGGGATCAGCAACCCCACGAAGTTCGGCAGGACGGCGAGGAGATCGACAATCCCGAAGAAGGAACGGGCGTATCCGCTGGCCCGTTCCGCGGAGATGAGGCGGAGCACGTACTCGACCGTGAACAGCGCCGTGAACACCCATTCGAGCGTCCACAGCAGACCTCGCGCGCGGACGTCGAAATTCTGCACGCTCTCCAGCATCACGACGACGACGCTGGCGAGGATGACGCCGATGAGGACGACGTCGAAGAGCCGGCCGGCGGGGGTCAGGTTGCCGAAGATGATGCGGTGGGCCTCGCACCTCCACCGCGGCCGCTGCGAGAAGACCGGATGCGCCTCGTAGTCGATCGCCGGGCGCGGGGGGTCTCGCCGGGATGGGAAGTACGACATCGTCCGGTTCTTCGCCATCACAGCCTCCCGATGAGGGACCGCAGACGCAGCGCCCACACCCGCCACACCGCCTCACGCACGATGGCCCCCGACATCTTGCTCTGCCCGACGCGACGGTCGGTGAACACGATGGGGACTTCCCCGACGCGGAACCCCTTCTTCCATGCGCGGAAGTTCATTTCGATCTGGAATGTGTACCCGGTCGACCCCACGCGGTCGAGGTCGATCGTCTCCAACACGCGGCGCGCGAAGCACTTGAAGCCGCTCGTGGAATCGGCGAGGCGCAGGCCCGTGGCGATGCGCGCGTACTTGTTCGCGTAGTAGCTGAGGAGCAGGCGCGACATGGGCCAGTTGATGACGTTCACCCCGGCAGTATAACGGGATCCGACGACGACATCGAAGCGGTCGGCCGCGGCGATCATGTCGGAAATATATCGCGCGTCGTGCGATCCGTCGGCGTCCATCTCGAAGATCCACTCGAAATCCCGCTTGAGCGCCCAGCGGAACCCCGCGATGTAGGCGGTCCCGAGCCCCAACTTCCCTTCCCTGTGCAGCACGTTCACGCGCGGCTCCGCCGCGGCGAGCGAGTCGACGAGAGCGCCCGTGCCATCGGGAGATGCGTCATCGACGACGAGGACCGAGAGCCGGGAGTCCTGCGCGAGAACGCGCTCGACGATCCCGGCGATCGAATCGACCTCGTTGTACGTAGGCAGGATGACCAGGCCGCGCCCACCGTCTGCGGGAGCGGAAGCGGGACTGCGGCCGCGGCCGGAATCGGCGAGCGGGGCGATGGGTCGTTCGGGGTTCATCAGGCCGGGAACCTATCGACCCTCGGGCGGATCCCGCATCCAGGGATCCTCATTTCGTGTGCCTCCCGCGGAGCGCAGGAGGGCGAGGGCCAGACCGAAGGACACCAACTCCGCGGCGGTCGTCCAGAGGCGGGCCGCCAGCGCAAGCGCCGCGGCGGGCCCTGCCGGAATGGCAGTCGTCGCGGCCAGGAGGCCGACGATCGCGCCCTCGCGGACGACCAGCCCTCCGGGCGCCACCAGAGCCAGGTAGCCCACCACGTAGGATCCCGCGAAGACGCCGAGCGCGGCCCCGAAGCCGACGGCGTTTTCGAGGACCAGACCTTCGAGCAACGCCAGGAATCCGAGTCCGTGGAGGGGCCAGATCAGGAGGCTTCCGACGACGGCGCGGCACAGCATTTTCCCATCCGGTTCGGCATCGCCATGCTCCTTCGTCTCGCGTAGCAGGCGACGCCCCAGCCGTATGACGAAGCGGAGCACGGGCGGCGTGAGCGCGGCGGCGAGGACGATGCCGCCCGCGACCAGCGGCCAGCGGCCCACGCCCTCGAACGCCCGGGTGCCGAGCAACGCGACGGCCAGCGCGATGCCCGTGACGAGAATCGCGGACTGGAAGGCGATCAGCGTGGCAAAGGCCGTCGCACCGGAATCGCCTCGACCCCGCACGTAGGCCACCAACCCGGTGACCTGCCAGATCTTTCCCGGGATGTAGCGGCCGAGATTGGAACCGAGCCACGCCGCGGTGGCTTCCGGAACCCCTGCCCTGCCGCCCGCGGCCCGGAACAGCCACGCCCAGACCACCCCGCTCGCACAGAGGGCAGCGGCCTCGCATCCAACCGCCACGGCCAGCCAAGGGGGCCGCACGTGCCAGGCGGAGAGGCCCGAGGCCCGGAGATCCTCCCACGCCGCCCACCTGCCCGACAGCGCCAGGCTGACCGTGGCCAGGGCGGCGAGGAGAAAGACGGCACTCCCAAGCGCGACCCACCGGCGACCCGGCGCGGCGCCAGCGCGGTCCGCGGTCACGCCGCCGATCCTCGGGGTCGACGCCGCCGGGAGATCAGGATGCCCCCGGTCAGCCCGACAATGGTCAGGAGACTGATCCAGGTGCTGAGACTGAAGGGAGCGCTCCGGTACTCGAAGGTCAGCTCATGCGTCCCGGCAGGGACTTCGACGCCGCGGAACGCCGTATTCACCCGCCACACCACGGCCTCTTCCCCGTCGAGAAAGGCCTTCCAGCGCTCGTGATGAATCTCGCTGACCGCAAGAAGGCCCGCGCGATCCGCCACGACCTCCAGTACCACGCGATCCGGCTCGTGGCGAACGAGCGATGCGCTCCCCTGCCCCGCCGCCGGAGCTTGGCCGCCCGCCCGGCTTTCGACGATCGTCAACCCCGCCGGGTCCGAAATCTCGAGCGTCCGCGCGACGGCCGCGGCGGTATCGTCGACCATCTCCAGGCCGGCCGGGAAGTAGGCGTAGGGAAGCTCCGGCGACAGTTCATAGAGATGGCGCCCGCCCGCCTCCGCGATCGATTCGACACCTTCCTGCGCGCCGGGCGTGATGAGATAGCCGACGTTCAGCAACTGGCGAACAACCGGATTCCAGAGCAGCCCCTCATCCGGCGTGATGCCGCCCACGAGTCTCGCGTACGGGCGGAGGAGGAACTTCTGAAGCCCACTCGCCGACGACACGCCGTAGTAGGCGAGCTGGTTCGGACGATAGTTGGGGGTGGGGCCGGCCAGACTCGGCGCCCAGACGCGTTCTCCGGGCTCCGCGTCCTCGTAGAGGGCTTCGATGACGGGATCGGTGGCGAGCGCGGCGTCGGCCTCCTGCACTCTCAGGTAGCGCGCGTCCACGCGCCACAGGTCCATGATCCCGAAGGCGAGCACGACGACCAGCGTCCAGGTGGCGAAGCTGTGGCGGGCCACGCCCCGGGCGGCGCCCCAGGCGAGACCGAATCCCGCCAGGAGGAACAGACCGTTGAGACGCAGCGCGTCGATCGAAACCGTCGACGGTTGACGCGGCCATCCATCGGGATACCACGAGAGCAGCACGAAGTTGGCCAACCCCTGCGGGCTGAGCACCGCCCAGGCGCCAAGCAGAAGAATCGGCCCCCCGAGCAGAAGCACGGGCCAGGACCACCGGCCCGTTGCGGCATTCCGTCCGGTCTCATCGTCCGGCGTACCTCCGCCGGCGGCCCGGCGGTTCAGTGCCGCCTCCCAGCCGTAGGCGGCGAGCAGCGCGACGAATACGGTCACCGGACCCAGCATCATCGACGGGGCCCGCAGGCTCGACATCATGGGCAGCAGCGTATACGCGATCCGGTGCACGGGTGTCGCGGCCCCGAGCGCGAACAGAACGCCGAGCACGCTGGCGCCGGCGAGGAACCACACGACCCGTCTCCGATCGCGATCCAGCGCACGGCCGAAGGCGGCCGAGATGCCGAGAATCGCGAGCGCGAGCGGGACGGCGCCGAGGTATTCCGTATGCAGCTTGATCGGGTTCTGCCCCCAATAGGACCCCGGGAGCGACCCGATGAGATCCGGCAGGAAGAATGCCGTAAGCTCCTGTGGCGGCAGCGCCCAGGAGGCGGCGAATTCGTAGCCGCGCTCGCCGGCCGCGCGGGTGACGTGTTCGAGTGCCGTCAGGGTCGGAAAGAACTGGGGGGCGGCGACCAGAACCGCCGCCACATTGGCGAGGGTGAACCACGCGACAGGGCGAACGTACACCCTCCAAGGCGCCGCGGCCGACACCGGTCGCGGGAGCCGGAACGCCACGTGGTACACAAAGAAGGCCGCCAGCGCGAGGCTGGAGAAGTACATCATCTGCACGTGCGCCGAGAACGTCTGCGCCGCGATTACGAAGGCCAGACCGGCGAACCAGCGGAACTCGTTCCTCTCCAACCCGCGGTTGAGCAGGCCGAGCGCCAGCGGAATGAGCGTCATCGTGAACATTCGCCCATCCTGTCCTCCGAACAGGTGCGACGTGACATAGCCCGCGAGGAGGAACGAAGCTCCGCACACCGCGGCCGATGCCGGCCGAAGTCGGAAGGAACGTCCGAGGAAGTAGCCGAACGCGCCGCTCAAGAACGTGTGCAGAACGAAGGTCCAGCCGATGGCCCGATGCAGCGGCAGCAGGAAATAGAGGATCGTCGACGGATAGAAGATGGGCCCCGGCAGGATCGCGACGAACGGCATGCCGCCGTAGACGTGCGGGACCCAGAGCGGCACGCCGCGCCCCGCGAGGATCTCGTCCACGTAGAACCGGCGCAGCGAGATCCCCTCGAACAGCATGTCCGACCCGAAGAGAAGCCGTTCCGGATGGAAGATGAAGTCGCGGTAGAAGAGCACCGTGACGAGCGCCGCTCCGGCGAGGAACCACCAGACCGTATAGTCCCGGTCTCTTGCGGGCGTCGCCGAGTCCATCAAGGCCTACGGGCGATCGCCATCAGGTTCTTGCCCAGCGGCGGATTCAACCAGCGCGCTCAAACGCCCGTGACCGGCATCACAACCCGGTCGTGCAGGCTCACCTTTCCCGGACTCAACTCCTGGCGCAGGACGCGGCAGACCGCGAAACACGCGGAGCATTCCGACGATGTCCCGGTACGCGAGCCGGACCGAAACAAAGCCGGCCAGGTTCGGTGCGAAGATGCGGAGAATATCGGGATGGTACCGGACGGCGGAGGACATCGCCTCAAGATCTCTGCCCGGGTAGTCATGAATTCCCGACGCGGCCCTGTCCGGCGCTTCCCATGCGCGCGAGCTTCGACTCCCATGCTGCTTCATTCGATTTCCGCCGTTGCCGGCAGGAGTCGCAGGATCACGGTAACCGGTTCCCCGCTCTCATAGACCACTTCAAAGCGGCTCGAAAAGGCGCGAATGGCGGGGATCAGGTATCGTCCCGTTGTCCCGCTCACCTGGTCCACAACTACGTAGCTCGCGCCCATCGCCTCGAGACCCTCCATAACGGTCGCCGGATCGGCCGAGAAGGGATACACGTCCCCTCGACGGCGTGAATACCGGAAGAAGAGACGCGGCTTACGGTTCGCGATCACGGCTTCCGGCGGTGTGTTGTCTCGGGCCCACTGGGCGGCGGCGTACAGACTTGACGAGGCCGGCGGGTCGCATGGGCGCCCAACACGGTGGGACGCCGCACAGGCCAACCGACCTGGCGTTACCTCAACGACCCATGCGAACCCGAGGATCGCAATCAGCGCCGGGCCGGCCCACCGGAGCCAGCGGCTGAACGATGGTAGCGGGACTCTCCAGACCGCCGCGAGCGCCAATAGCAGGAGGACCGGAAAAAGCGGCAGGAGGAAGCGTTGGTCCGTCCAGACGGACGGCCAGAGGGCGATCAGGCCGGCATAGAGGATTGTATAGATCTCCGGAGCTCCAAGGCATTCGCGCGCCGCCTGCGCCCACCCAACCAGCGCGGCCAACGACACCACGATTCCCACAAGAATCCGACCGCCCCCCACGTCGCTGGCGGGACCGAACAACATGGCCGGGAGGACGCTGCTTACGTAGGCCCAGCTGTTGGCGGCCCCACGCTCGATGAGCCCTTGGAGACTTACCGTTCCCTCACCGGGTGTGTAGGGGTCGCTGAGCAACAATTCGGCCAGGTATCCGGGCTGATCCGCCGCGGCCCAGCCCTGATAGAGCGCCCAGGCTGCCAGCGTACCAACAGCCACGCAGGCTGCCCACGCGGCCCGCCGGTAACGCCCCGACAGAAGCCACGCCAGCGGCAATGCGAGGAGAATCGCCATGCCTGCGGTGCGTGTCGCGAACGCTCCGACGCTGGCCGCCATGGCGAAGGCCGCACTGCGCCCATCCTCTTTCGTCGACAGCCAGAGAACCGTGACGGTTAGCAGCACCATCGGCCCTTCGCTGAGGATGTAGTGTCCGTACTCAAGCAGCGTGGGATTGGCGGCCAACAGTGCGGCGGCGGCGATCCCCGGTCCGGCACCCACCCACACTCGACCGAAGTGCGCCGTGGCCCAAACTGTGGTGGCCGTGAACAGCAGCATGGCGATCTTCGCCAGACCGACGCCACCGATCCAACCGAGCCCTGCAAGAAGAAGCGGAAGAAACGGCGGATAGCGCGCGTGCAGCGGCGTCCCGGGCAGGTGCAGGTCCCGATAGCCTTCTCCGCTCCGCAGCGCATCGCCGAGGATGAGGTAGCCCGCGTTGTCTCCCCCCGGAAACAGCGTGGGTTCGAATACAAGGAACCCCAGGATGAGATGAAAAAACGCGAGCCCGAGCGCAGCCAGGCCAAAAGAATCGCGCATCATTGAGGGGCGGCCGTGGCCGGTTTCGTCCCGCGCCGGGCAGCCACCGCACCCTCGTAGCGGTGCACGAGCCGGTCCACGACCCGGGGCAGTCCGAAGTGTTCGCGCATGTGGGCCCTTCCCTTCTCGACCCGGTCCCGTGCCGCGGCGGCGTCCTCGATGACCCGCATGATGGTGTCCGCCAGCGCGCCGGCGTCGCCGGGCGGCACGAGGAGTCCCGTCTCTCCGTGTCTCACGATGTCCGGGATTCCGCCGGCATCGGACGCGATCAAGGGCAGCCCGAACTCGAGCGCTTCCAGGAGAACCACGCCGAGTCCCTCCGTGTCGCCCTTGCCGTCCACGACCGCCGGCAGGACGAAGAGATCGCTCGTTCGGTACGCCTCGCCTAGCGCTTCCTCATCGACGCGGCCCGCGAAGTACACGGAGGGGTCGACGCCGACGCGGCGGGCCTCCGCCTCCAGCGGGCCGGCTTCGGGCCCCTCTCCGACCACCGTGAGGGTCGCGTCGACGCGCTCCCGGACGCGAGCCAGCGCCCGTATCAGGATATGCACGCCCTTCCGCTCCACAAGACGGCCCACGAAGAGGAGGCGCACGGGTCCCTCGCCCTCCAGCGGCTGCGCCTCGGCACCGGCACCGTCGGGCAGCGGTCGGTCGGAGATCGCCGAGCTGAAGGGGATCACGGGCACCTCGCGCGACGTGTACCGGGCCACGGCCGCGGCCGTCGCGGTCGAAATCGCCGTCACGGCGTCGGCGCTCTCGATCGACCAGCGCAGGAACGGCAGAGCCCAGCGGAGACGGCGTTCGATCCAGCGGATCTCGACGGAATAGAAGCTCGAGACCAGCGCCGTCCGCTCGGATGACGCCCGCGCGAGGGCGCCGAACCAGGCGTGCGGGACCGGCCAGTGCACATGGACAACGTCGGGGGGCGATGATGTGCCGAGAGCAATCGATGCCAGGCTCCCGCCGATCATGTACCCCGGCAGGAGCGCGGCGTAGGCCGGACGGCGGCGGATGCGGTCCGGCGCGGTCTCCTCGTGGGTGAGGGTTTCGAGCGCGGCCGGGGCGTACCGGAAGCGGCGCACGGGGATGCCCCGCCACTCCGTCGCGCCCCCGCCCCGGTACGCGGGCGCGAGCACCTCCACCTCCAGGCCCCGGTCGCGCAGGCCGAGCAGCAGTCTTCCGAGCCAGGGGGTGATCACGTCGTCGTCGTCGCGCGGGAAGGCCGTGACGACATGGACCACCTTCACTGCGGTCCGCTGCGCTTCAAGTCCTCGATCTCGTCCCGAAGCTGCGCCATCGTCTCCGCGAGGAAGCCGAGGATGAAGAGGAGAAGGCCTCCCACGACCAGGAGAAGCACGAGCGTGAGCAGCGGACGGTACCCGAGGCCGAACCCGAACCGCAGGACGAGCGCCGCGAGCCCGGTGGCGCAGCCAGCGGCGATCATCGCGAGGCCGCTCGTGCCGAAGAAGAGCAGCGGCTTGCGCCCGAACACGAGCTGGAACCACACGGAGACCATGTCCAGCATCCCGATCAGGATCCGCCGGCGCCCCGAGAACTTGGCCTCTCCGTGGCGTCTCGGGAGGAGGTCGATGTCCAGCTCGCCGAGCCGGTATCCCCGGGCGTGGGCGAGCACGACGAAGTAGCGGTGCCAGTCGTGCCGCAGCCTGAGGCCCGTGAGGACCTCGGCCCGAAACGCCTTCATGGAGTTGAGATCGCGCACCGGCACCTTGAAGATCGTGCGCGCGAGCCGGTTATAGACGGACGAGATGAAGTGCTTCTCGTAGCGGCCCATCTTGCGGCCCGCGACGAGGTCGTAGCCCTCGTCCAGCTTCGCCGCGAAGCGCGGGATCTCCTCGGTCGAATGCTGCAGGTCCGCGTCGAAGAGGACGAGATACTCGCCGCGGGCGGCTTCGGCGGCCGTGAGCATCGCCTCCGTCTTCCCCAGGTTCGCCCGGTGCCGAAGTACGACGGCTGCGCCGCCCAGCCCCGCCCGCGCGGCCGCCTCCTCGGCGGCTTCGGCCGTCCCGTCGCCGGAACCGTCGTCCACGAGGACGACCTCGGCCGCGAGGTCGTGCTTCGCGAACGTCGCCGCGAGTTCCGCGAACAGCTCGGGCATGTTCTCGGCTTCATCGTACGCCGGGACGAGCACCGAGATTGCCGGATCGCTCATACGCGCCTGCGCAGCCGCGCCGCGAGGATCCCGAGCTGGTCCCGGTACTTCGCCACCGTGCGGCGCGCGATCCGGACTCCCGTCTTCTGCAGGCGGGCGGTGATCTCGTGGTCGCTGAGCGGCGCCGTCGGGTCCTCCTCCGCCACCAGCTTGCGGATCCGGGCGCGCACGCCCTCCGACGACACGTCTTCTCCGGCGTGCGTCGAATAGCCCCCTGAAAAGAAGAACTTGAGCGGATAGAGTCCGCGCGGCGTCTGCACGTACTTGCCGTTCGTCACGCGAGAGACGGTGGACTCGTGCATCTCGATGTGTTTGGCCACGTCACGAAGCGTGAGCGGACGCAGGTGTTCGACGCCCTTCTCGAAGAACTCGTGCTGCCGTTCGACGATGAAGTCCATCACACGCAGCATCGTCTGCCGGCGCTGCTCGATCGCCTGGATCAGCCACCGGGCGCTGTTCAGCCTCTCCGAGATGAACGCCTTGTTTTCCCCCTGGAATCGGGCGCGATCCGCGGCCATGTCGCGGTAGACGGGCGAGAGCTTGAGCCGGGGCAGCGAGGTGTCGGCGTGCGAGACGCGATACCGCCGCTCGACCTTCTCCACCGTGAGATCCGGGATCACGTAGGACTCCGATGCGTCCGCGTACCGGAGACCCGGCTTGGGATCGAGCTTTGCGATCTCGTCCGCCGCGGTCTGCACCTCGCGCGGCGTGATCCCGAATTCGTCCGCCAGCTCCGGCCACCGGCGGTTCGCGAGGTCATCGAAGTGTCCGTCGACGATGCGCCAGGCCAGCGACGCCTCCCGCCCGCGGTCCCGCAACTGCAGCAGAAGCGTCTCGCGCAGGTCCCGCGCCGCCACGCCGCTCGGTTCGAAGGACTGGATGCGGGCGAGCATCTCCTCGACCGCCTCCCGCGAAACGGCTCCCGCCGCGTCCGGCGGATCCTCGCGCCGTTCGTCCCGCCGTCCCTCCAGCGCCTCGACGATCCGGTCGAGCGAGCATGAGAGGAACCCGTCACGGTCGACGTTGCCGATGATCTCTTCGCCGATCCGCAGCTCCCGCTCGCCGAGACGGAGCAGATTCAACTGCTCGTGGAGGTGGTCCCAGAGACTCCGCGTGGCGACCGCCGCGGGCGCGTAGTACTCCCGGTCCCCGTACTCTTCGGGCGGCCCGCCCGCATCGAAGTCATCGAGCAGGACATCCTCCCAATCCACTTCCTCCGCCTCATCCGCGGGGCCGTCTTCCGGGTCTTCGGACAGAGCGTCACGCAGATCGTCGCCGTCGTCGGGCTCCTCTCCGGGTTCCACGAGCTCGAGGAACGGGTTGTCGACGAGCGCCTGCCGCAGGTGGCCCTGAAGGTCGAGCAGCGGCATGTGCAGGAGGTCCATCGCCTGGTAGAGGCGAGGCTGCGCCTTCTGTTCCTGCCGCAGGTGAAGGCCCGCGGCGAGACTCGGCCGTCCCGTTGCCATGTTCAGAGCCTGAAGTCCTCCCCGAGGTACAGTTGGCGGGCCTCCGGATCGTTCACGAGGTGATCCGCCTCGCCCTGCACCAGGATCTTGCCTTCGAACAGGAGGTATGCGCGGTCCGTGATCGACAGCGTCTCGCGTACGTTGTGGTCGGTGATGAGCACCCCCAGACCCCTTTCACGCAGGCCCCGCACGATGCGCTGGATGTCGTCGATCGCAATCGGATCGACCCCGGTGAAGGGCTCATCGAGCAGCAGAAACTTGGGCCGGGTCGCCAGCGCCCGGGTAATTTCCAGGCGCCGCCGCTCCCCGCCCGAAAGCGAATAGGCCTTGTTCGCCCGAAGGTGCTTGATGGACAGTTCGTCGAGCAACTCCTCCAGGCGGTCGCGCCGCTCCTCCCGCGACATCTTGATGGTCTCGAGGATCGCCATCACGTTCTGCTCGACCGTGAGCTTCTGGAAGACCGACGCCTCCTGCGGGAGGTAGCCGATCCCGGCTCGCGCCCGCCGGTACATGGGCCAGTTCGTAAGTTCGTCGCTGTCGAGGTAGACGCGTCCCTCATCCGCCTTGAGCAGGCCGACGATCATGTAGAAGGTCGTCGTCTTCCCCGCGCCGTTGGGGCCGAGCAGCCCGACGACCTCTCCCTGGCGCACCTCGATCTCCACCTGGTTCACGACGCAGCGACGCTTGAAGGAGCGGACGAGGCCTTCGGCCCGTAGTACACTGCTCAACAGGATCTCCTGGGTCTGAGGGCCGGAGAGGCGCCGGACGTCACGCG
This sequence comes from Candidatus Palauibacter polyketidifaciens, assembly GCF_947581785.1. Taxonomy (NCBI): domain Bacteria; kingdom Pseudomonadati; phylum Gemmatimonadota; class Gemmatimonadia; order Candidatus Palauibacterales; family Candidatus Palauibacteraceae; genus Candidatus Palauibacter; species Candidatus Palauibacter polyketidifaciens. Next base: position 60,802 of record NZ_CANPVO010000044.1, read on the forward strand.
CCGCTCCCGTCCCGGTTGGCCGGTACGCAGGGCAAGCTCCGTGAGAGAGCGTCCGCGCCGGCGCAGGGTGTCCGGAGGTGTGCCGACCGTATCGGGTGGCGCCACCGTGCTGTCGGTCACGGCCGCGCTGTCGGGCCGGACGTCCGACGTGTCCCGGGGCGCACCGAGCGAATCGCCCGCGGCAGCAGCTCCGGTACTGTCGGCCACGGCCGCCACGCTGTCGGCCACGGCCGCGCTGTCCGCCGGCGACGGTGTCCCGAACGTCTCCCGCGGTTCCAGAAAGGCGCCGATGGCGTGTTCCCCTTCGACCCCCGTGGGCTCTCCCGCGTCGAAATCCACCTGAAGTCGCCGCGCCACGATGTAGTTCAGCGAAGGTCGTGTGCTCGTCGTCGAATCCCGGACCATTCTGTAGAAGGCGCTGGCGTTCCCGTCGACCACGAGTTGCCGCATGAAGGGATCGGGCGCGAGCGATGGGTCCGCAACCGGCGTTTCGGAACGTTCGAAGATCGCGACGAGGGTATCGCCGCGCGCCCAGTTCGCAGAGCCATCGGTCGGGAGTTCAATCTCCTCGGGCTCCTCGGCCTCTGCCGGCTCACCGTCCTCGGCCGCCACTTCGGTCGTGTCCGCGCCGGCTTCAGCGGAGTCCGCCGGGGCGGGGGCGGCGGCGGAGTCGGCCGGGGTGGGGGCTGCCGAGTCCGCCGGGACAGGGGCTGCCGCTGAGTCGGCCGGCGCGAGGGCTGCGGCGGTGTCTGCGGGAGCGGGAGCTGCCGCGGTATCCCGGGCCGCGGCGGAGTCGGTAGGCGTAAGGGCTGCGGCGGTGTCCTGGGCCGCGGTCGTCGAATCGCTGGCGGGCGGATCGGTGGCCGTGACGTCGACGGCGGCCGAATCGGCGGCCGTCGTATCCGCAGTCGCCGGCTCCGGTGCGGGCGGTGGCACCCAGGACGAGTCGCGCTGGACGGCGACGGCACCGCCGAACGCATACGCCGTGTCGATCTGGCTCCGGTACATCGCGAAACGAATCGAGTCGCCCCAAAGCTCGTGGCTGCCGGAGAGCGCCCGGCTCACGCCCTCCCCGTGAGCCTGCACCTGCTCGACCTCGCGATTGCTCAGATCGATGTCGATCAACTCTCCTTCCACCTCGAATCTGTCTCCGGACACGTAGCCATTGCCGATGGCGTGGATCTCCTCGAGTTCCTGATTCTCCGAAACGAATCGTATCGAATCGCCTTCCATCCGGATTCCCTCGGCCTCGATCCACGGGTCGCCCCACAGGGCACCCAGGCCATCGGCCCGAGTGAGGAGGGCGCTGTCCGCCCGGGCGTTCAGATCGGTCCGGTCTATGATCGCATCCCCGTAGAAGCGGGCCTCATCCTCGCCAGCGAAAATGGCCAGATCCGATTCGATCAGGAACGGCTCGGGCGACTCGGTGTTCGTCGGGTAGAACGTCACGATCGGCCGGTCGGGCGCGGTCGTGACGGCGTCGACGCCGGAGACGGCGCGCAGAAACTCCACGCGGGGGCCGATGAGGGTGGACCGATCCGTCAGACGGACGAGTTTGACGTTCTCTTCGGCGATGATGAAGTCGGAGAGTTGAAAGTACAGGAGCCGTTCCGACTGCAGCGTCCGGATCGAATCCTCGTAGACGACCGCGCCGAGGAGTTCGACCTGCCGGGGGCCGTCGCGCTTGATCGCGCTGTCCGCCTCCATCGTGGCGTTGCCGCAGGTCCACAGGTATCGGCCGCTGAGAACCGTGACGTGCGCGCCGGTCACGTCCCGGTTGGTGACGCTCCTCGTGTCGGCTTCGAGCGGACTCCACCGCAGACTGCACCGCTCGAGCGCCGACCCGAACCCGGGGTCGGGCTCCTGCGCGGCGAGCGGGCCGCCGAGCGCCGCCGCCACCACCAGGCAGCCCGGGAAAGCGAGACGTCCGCGAGTCACCGGCGCGCCGCCGCAGTATCGGGGGGCGCCTCCAGGCTGTCCGGCAGCGCCACCGTGGTATCGGGAGGTGCCTCCACGCTGTCGGGGAGGGTCTCCGTCGTATCGGTCGGCACCGGCAGGCTGTCCGGCAGGGCCTCCGTCGTGTCGGGAGGCGCCGCGACGCTGTCGCCCGGAGCCGGGACGCTGTCCGCTGCCGCCGCAGTGTCCGGCGCCGGAACCGCCTCCGGATCGTCGCCAGCCGCCGCCGAGTCCGCCGCCGGCGGTTCGTCCGCGGCCTGCTCCTCGACGACGGGCTCCCCCGCGGCCTGCTCCCCGGCGACGGGTTCGTCGGCGACGCCCGCGGGGTCCCCGGCGGGGACGGCCGGCAGGGGGATCGTCTCCGTGAAGGAAGCGACGGGGAGCATCTCGCCTTCCTGATTCATGACGACGACCGAGTCGAGCGCGGGGTCCGACTCGAACCCCGTTCCGTCGAGCGTCAGACCCTCGACCGGATCGACGAACTGGAACGTGGTATCGCCCAGCAGGCGACCGTCCGCGTTCCGATACCGGAGGCGCTCCGTCTCGAGACGCTGGTCGTCCACGCGGTCCTCCACGACCACCTCCCCTTCGGCCTCGAGGTCGCCCGTGAGCTGATGGAAGATCCCGAACGCAGAGGTCACC
>NZ_CANPVO010000045.1 GCF_947581785.1 Candidatus Palauibacter polyketidifaciens
AAGTTGCTGGTGCGGCCCCACATCTCCCACTCCGTCGCCGTGCGGATGTCGAAGAGATGGGCGTCCCGGCCGATGGCCTCGGTCAGCTCGACCATGGGCTGGATGTCGTCGAGGATGAACGCGCCGCGCCCGTGCGTGCCGATGACGAGGTCGTTGTACTGGCGCTGGATCTTCACGCCCCGCACCGACACGCGCGGCAGGTTGCCGCGGATGTCCACCCACGTGTCGCCACGGTCCCAGGACGCGAAAATGCCGCGCTCCATGCCGACGAAGAGCAGATCCGGGTTCGAGGGGTGCTGCCGCACGACCTTCACGTAGTCGTCCTGCGGGAGCCCGGCGGAGATGTCGCGCCACGTCTGCCCGTAGTCGCGCGTCTCGTACAGGTGCGGGGTGAAGTCGTCGAGGCGGTGGTTGTCGACGGCCATGTACGCGGTGCCGGCATCCGTGGGTGACGCCTCGATGTTGCCGATCCAGGTCTCGGCGGGCAGACCGGGCACGCGGTCGCGGACGTTCGTCCACGTCGCGCCGCCGTCGCGCGTGATCTGCACGTTGCCGTCGTCGGTGCCGACCCAGATCACACCCGGCTCGAACTCGTCCTCGGCGATGGTGAGGATCGTCGTGTGGAATTCCGCCGCGGTGTTGTCGAGGTAGATCTCGCCGCCCGAATCGAGCTGCTTCTCCGGGTCGTCGGTGGTGAGGTCGGGGCTGATCACGTCCCACGAGTGGCCGTAGTCGTTGCTGCGGAAAACGACGTTGCCGCCCCAGTACACCGTCGCCGGGTCGTGCGGCGAGATGACGATCGGCGCGTCCCAGTTGAAACGGTACCTCGCCTGGTACATGCCCTGCCCCACCGAGCCGATCATGAGCGGCCACGGCTCGATCGACCGCATCTGCCCCGAGTTCGTGTCCGTGATGCGGAAGTAACCGCCCTGCGCGTTCGAGTAGATCAGGTTCGGCTGACCCGGGACCGGCACGGTGTAGAAGCCGTCGCCGCCGGAGACGGTGTAGAAATAGCCGGGCAGGATGCCACGGCGGTCGTTGAGCCGGCTCGGCCCGCACCAGTTGCCGTTGTCCTGCAGCCCGCCGCACACGTAGTACGGGTCGCGGTCGTCGACGAAGATGTGGTAGTACTGCGCGAGGCTGAAGTTGCGGAAGATGTGGAAGTTGGCGCCTCCGTCGTACGACACCTGCATGCCGCCGTCCGAGCCCGAGAGGATCCGCTCACCGTCTTCCGGGTCGATCCAGTACGCCTGGTGGTCGCCGTGCACGTCGTTGGCGATGCGCTCGAAGGTCCGGCCCCCGTCGGTCGATTTCGACAGTCCGCCCGAGAGCGTGTACAGCGTCTCGTGGTCGGACGGGTCGACGTAGACGTCGGAGTAGTAGAAGGGCCGGAAGTTGAGCTGGTTCCTGTTGTCGTTGACCATCTCCCAGGTCTCGCCGTGGTCGTCGGACATGAAGAGCGTGCCGGCGGTGGGGTATTCGGTGATCAGGTACACGATGTTCGGACGCGACTGCGCCACGCTGATGCCGATGCGGGCCATGGGCTCGTCCGGCGTGGTCGTGATCTTCTTCCACGAGATGCCGCCGTCGCGCGAGACGTAAAGCGCCGTCTCCCTGCCCCCGTCGTCGAAACGCCACGGCAGACGGCGGAAGGTCCACATGCCGGCGTAGACGTTGCGGGGGTTCGTCAGGTCGATGTCGATGTCCGAGCACCCGGTGTCCTCGTCGATGAACAGCACGTGGTCCCACGTCTGGCCGCCGTCGGTCGTGCGGAAGACGCCGCGCTCCCGGTTGGGGCCCCATTCGTGGCCCATCGCGCAGACCAGGGCGACATCGGGGTCGCGCGGGTCGACGACGATGCGCTTGATGCGTTCGCTGTCGTCGAGGCCGAGGTGGGTCCAGGTGGCGCCGCCGTCGGTCGAACGGTACACGCCGTCGCCGTACGAGACCGAGTTGCGCGGGTCGCCCTCGCCGGAGCCGAGCCAGACGACGTTGTGGTCGGAGGGAGCAAGCGTCAGCGCCCCGACCGAGTAGGTGTTCTCGTCGTCCCACTGATGCTCGAAGGTCACGCCGCCGTTGGTCGTCTTCCAGACGCCTCCGTTGGCCGCTCCGACCCAGAAGGTCCGCGGATCGCCCGGTACGCCGATGATGGCGGACACCCGTCCGCCCATGTTCACGGGACCGATGTGCCGCCACTCGATGTCGCCCAGCGCAGCCGAGATGGCCGCAGGGCTTTGGGCCCGGGCCGGTGTGGCGGCGAGAAGAGCGAAGAGTGCGAGGGCGAGCGGGAATGCGCTGCGCGGCAACTTCATGAGAGTTCTCCCGGGATGGTTGGTGGAGGGCGGAGGGCCCTCCAGATCGCGCAAGTTCAATGGGCGAAGAGGGATTCGAACCCCCGACCTCCTGCTTGTAAGGCAGGCGCTCTGAACCGGCTGAGCTATTCGCCCCGAATCGTGGCCATCCGCGCGGCGTTGCGGCGGGGCCTCCCCGGGCCGACTCCCGCTGGCCGAGCCGGCGCTAGCTGAGCCGACGCCAGCCGAGGATCAGGCCGGCGGGCAGGAACACCACATAGCCCAGGATGAGCAGGAGCGGCGCAGCCGTCACGGACCCCCGGTCGAGCAGCACGTACCCGGCGGCGATCGACGTGAGGCCGAGCGCGAACGCCACGTAGTTGGCCACTCCGAACTGGAGGCCCCGGGCGGGGGCGTCCCCACTCCTCCGGTCGCGTCTTCCCTGATTCATGCGGGGACGCTAGACGTCCCTCCGACACGCGTCAACCACGATGGGCACGCGTTCCCGGCCCGCCGGGGGCAACTCACGAACTCGCCCGGGCCCATTCCGAGGCCTCCAGGAGCGGCGAGGGGAGCGGCGAGGCGAAGGACAGCGCCTCGCCGGTCCCGGGGTGCTCGAACGCGAGGTGCGCGGCGTGCAGGAAGAGTCGCCCGGCCCGGCGCCGGAACTCTCCGGCCCAGCGGCCGCCCGCGCCGCCGAAGCCGCGTTCCCGGTTCGGTCCGTAGATCGGGTCGCCGACGACCGGGTGTCCGAGCGATCCGAGGTGCACCCGAATCTGGTGCGTCCTCCCCGTAGCGAGCCGCACGGCGAGCAACTCCGCGGCGTTCCACCGCTCCAGGCGCTTGAAGTGCGTCACCGCGGGCCGTCCGGTCTCGCGCACGGCCATCCGCTTCCGGGCGCGCGGATCGCGCCCGATCGGGCGATCGACCGTGAACCGCTCCTCGTCGAGGTGTCCCCAGGCCGCGGCGACGTACCCGCGCTCGACCTCGCGGCGCCCGAGTGCGGCGGACAGCGCCCGATGCGCCTCGTCCCGGCGCGCGACGAGCATGAGCCCGCTCGTGTCCTTGTCCAGCCGGTGAACGATCCCGGGCCGGCGGTCCCCGCCGATGCTCGACAGCCCGCCGAGGTGAAAGAGGAGGGCGTTCACAAGCGTGCCGCCCGGATGGCCGGGCGCGGGGTGGACGACGAGTCCTGCCGGCTTCTCGACCACCGCGAGGTCGTCGTCCGCGTATCGGATCTCGACGGGGATGTCCTCGGGCTCCAGCCGGGTCGCAACCGGGGGCGGCAGTTCGACCTCGATCCGATCTCCCGCCCGCGGCCGGTATCGCTTCCTCGGGACCTGTCCACCGACGGTCACCCGGCCGTCGGAGATGAGTTGCACGACTCGGGCCCGGCTCAGCGAGAGACGTTCGGCCAGCAGGCGGTCGATCCGGTCGGCGGCCGCGTCCTCGCTCTCGCCGATCTCGATGAGCCGCGGCCCGCCCGCACCCGCCGCATCGGATTCGGGTGGACTCACTTCACTCGGGGGTCGCCTCCGCCGCCGCAGCCGCTACCTCCCTCTCGCGCCGGCCCTCAAGCCAGAACGAGATCAGCAGCAGCACCGCGCCGACCGTCACGGCGGAATCCGCGATGTTGAAGATGGGGAAGCGGCTCGCACCGATGCCGAAATCGAGGAAGTCCACGACGCCGGCTTCCAGCCGGATGCGATCCCAGATGTTGCCGAGCGCGCCGGCGGATACGAGCGAGATGGCGAGGATGCGAAGTCGATCCGACGACGGGGTGCCGCGGTAGATGACGCCGAGCACGCCGAGCGCGATCAGGGAGAGGATGAGAAAGAAGATCCGCGAATGTTCGCCGATGTCGAGCCCGAAAGCGGCGCCGCGGTTGTGCGTGTAGGTGAAGCGGAAGAAGTCGCCGATCACGGGTGTTCGCTCGTACAGCTCGAACGTGTTCATGACCCACGCCTTGGTCACGATGTCCAGCGCGAGGATAACGACGATCGGAACGAGCGTCAGCCAGAGGCGGACCTGGTGATCGCGTCCGGAAGCTTCAGCCACCCGTCTCCTCCTTCTCCTTGCACCTGATGCAGAGCCGCGCGTGCGGGAGGGCGTCGAGCCGCTCGAAGCTGATCTCCTCGTCGCAGTCCTCGCACCTTCCGAATTGCTCCGGGTTCCGATAGAGCCGCCTCAGCGCCTCGTCGATGTGGTAGAGCAGCCGACCCTCCTTGCTCGCGAACAGGAACGCCTTCTCGCGCTCCATGGCGTCCGTCCCCTGGTCCGCCATATGGAAGCTGTAGGCGGCCAGGTCGCTGTCCGCCCCCTGAAGGGAACTCGTGAACGAGTCGTCGTACTGACCGAGCTCCCGCGTCGCGCGCGACCGGGCCGCCAGCAGTCTCTTCTCGATGTGTTTCCGTTGTTCCGCGTTCATCCTTCTCAAGCGCGTTCGTCGACTCCGCCGATTCCGATGCGGACCTCGACGTCGTCGATCTTCACCACGGCCGTACTCAGGCCTCCCCGGGGGACCGACCCCGTCTGTACTTCTACGGCCAGCGTCTCGCCGGCGACGTAGTCCGCGTGCTTCGACACCGCCTGTTCCAGATCCTGCGGACCCGCCACGCCGAGGCGGATGCGGTCGGCGACCTCGAGCCCCGCATCGCGCCGCAACCGCTGGACGCGGTTCACGATCTCCCGCGCGTAACCTTCGCCGCGCAGCGCATCATCGATGTCGGTATCCAAGGCCGCGAGGTAACCGCCTCCCGTCGCCACGGCGAGATCGGTGAGCGTCTCCTCGTGAATCACGAGGTCTTCGGGCGTCACCCGAACCCGTTCGCCTCCGATCTCGACGTCGAGCGGCTCCCCGTCCCTGAGCCTCCTCAGGGCCACCGCATCCAGATCCGCGATCCCGGCCGCGACGGCCGGCGTGCGCGCCCCGTGTTTCGGACCCAGCGCACCGAACCGCGGCTTCGCGTATAGCCGGGTAAGATCTTCGCTGTCCCCCAGCGACACAACCATTTTCACGTTGAGTTCTTCCATCGCAAGCGCAGCCATCGGGTCCGCGAGCGCCCGTCCCTCCGGCAGAACCGCGTGAAGCGTGCGCAGCGGCTGCCGAATCCGCACCCCCGCCTTTTCCCGGGCGGCGCGGCCCAGCGCCACCAGGCGCCGGACGTCGTCCATCGCCTGCTCGAGCTCCGGCTCCGAATGCCCTTCCGGCTCCGGGAAATCCGCCAGGTGGACGGACGCTTCGTCTGTGAGCGCCCGGTACAGCCAATCGGACATGAACGGGGCGTACGGGGCGAGCAGCCGCGCGGTCGTGGCGAGACATTCGTGGAGCGTCGCGAAGGCGTCGGCGCTCGCGGCCGCGGTCCCCGGTTGCGTCGCCCAGAAGCGGTCGCGGCTCCGGCGCACGTACCAGTTCGACACGTCGTCGAGCACGAACTCCTGGATGGCGCGCGCCCCGGCCGTGAGATCGAACGCCTCCAGCGCTTCCCCCACGAGCCGCACGACCCGGTCCAGGCGGGCGAGCACCCAGCGGTCGAGGTCGCTTCGGTCGGAGACGGGAGCCGCGGAGGACGCGGTGTGGGACCACCCCTCCTCGTTCGCGTAGAGGGCGAAGAAGCGGTACGTGTGACGGAGTGTGGCGAACAGCTTGCGGTCGGTCTCGCGGAGCGCCGACGGATCCCACCGCTTCGGCACCCAGGGGTTGGACCCCGAGAGGAAGTAGAAACGCGTGACATCGGCCCCGTACGTGTCGAGCGCGTCGCGCGGATCCACCGCGTTGCCCCGCGACTTCGACATCTTCCGTCCCTTTGCATCGAGCACCTGGTCGTTGACGACGACGGCCCGGAACGGTGCGCGGTCGAAGAGAATGGTGGACAGCGCGAGGAGCGAGTAGAACCAGCCGCGCGTCTGGTCGACGCCCTCGGCGATGTAGTCGGCCGGGAAGTAGCGCTCGAAGGTGTCCCGGTTCTCGAACGGATAGTGCCACTGGGCGTAGGGCATGGAGCCGGAGTCGAACCACGCATCGGCGACTTCCGGGACGCGCCGCATCGTGCCGCCGCATGCGTCGACGGGACAGCACCACTCGTATCCGTCGATCCCCGGCCGGTGAGGATCGAAGTCCTCGGGGAGGCCGCCGACGCGGCGCCCCAGTTCCGCGAAGGATCCGAGCACCTCCCGGTGTTCGTCGCAGTCGGAGCAGAGCCAGATGGGAAGGGGGGTTCCCCAGTACCGCTCGCGCGAGAGCGCCCAGTCGATGTTGTTCTGCAGCCACTCGCCCATGCGGCCGGATCCCGTCTCGGGCGGATGCCAGTCAATGGACGCATTATGCTCGAGCAGGCGCGACTTCACGGCGGTCGTCCGGATGTACCACGAATCGCGCGCCATGTAGAGAAGCGCGCTGTCGCAGCGCCAGCAGTGGGGATAGCTGTGCTCGTACATCTCGCGCAGATACAGCTGGTCGTGCGCGACGGCCCAGTCGCGGAGCGCGCGTTCGGTCTCTCCATCTTTCACGTGCATCCCGGCAAGTCCGCCCGGCACGGTGTCGAGGAAGCGCCCGTCCCCGCCGACCGTGTGCTGCATCGGCAGTCCCGCCGCCTCGCCCAGCCGGAAGTCGTCTTCCCCGTACATCACCGCCGTGTGGACGACGCCCGTCCCGTCGTCGACCGTGACAAAATCCGCCTCCAGCACCGTCCATGCCGTATCGGAGCCGGCGCCGTCCACCGCGTTCGGGAAGAGCGGGCGGTAGCGCCGCCCGGCGAGTTCACCGCCGCGCACCTCCCCGACGATCTCATAGGGGTGCCGCAGCACCTCGGCGACGCGGTCGCGGGCCAGGATGAGCACCTCTCCCGGCGAAGCCCCGCCGGGCCCGTCGTGCGCCCGTGCGGGGGTCGTGCCGCCGTCCGCACCCTCGGGCAGGACGCGTACGCGGGCATAGGGGATGTCGGGCCCCACCGCGAGGCCGAGGTTGCCCGGAAGCGTCCAGGGGGTCGTGGTCCAGCTCAGGATCCGCGCGCCGTCCGGGTCGTCGACGAGATGGAACTTCATGTAGACCGCGGGCTCGGTCACGTCGCGGTAGCCCTGGGCCACCTCGTGGCTCGAGAGGCCGGTGCCGCAGCGCGGACACGTCGGGATGACGCGGTATCCCCTGTACAGCAGGCCCCGCTTCTCGATCTCCGAGAGCGCCCACCAGCCCGACTCGATGAACTCGTTCGAGTACGTGACGTACGGGTCGCCGTAGTCCAGCCAGTAGCCGATGTCCCGGGACAGCCGCTCCCAGGCGTCCTGGTAGCGGAACACGTTGTTCCGGCAGTTGTCGTTGAACTTCCGGATTCCGTAACGCTCGATGTCCGGCTTGCCGGAGATGCCGAGCGAGCGCTCGACCTCGAGTTCCACCGGCAGTCCGTGGGTGTCCCAGCCCGCTTTCCGCGGCACGTGATGGCCGGACATGGTGCGGTATCGCGCCACCGCATCCTTGATCGTGCGGGCAAGGATGTGATGGACGCCGGGCGCGGCGTTCGCGGTCGGCGGTCCCTCGTAGAACACGAAATCCGGCGCAGCCGACCGGGCCGCGAGGCTGCGCTCGAAGGTCTTCTCTTCCTCCCAGCTTTCGAGGACTTCGGCTTCGAGCCCGCGTGCGGACTCCGGTATCGGCCGGTAGGCCATGGAGGTGCTCCGTCTGGTTATCTCTCGATGGTCGACGCAGTCGTCGGAACGGCGGGCGTGCGCAGCGGGGTGCTGCGGTCAGGTCGACGCGGCGCCCGAACCGCCGGCGTCGACCCGGCTAATCGATGGAAGCGGGGCCTCGGTATCGGACTCCGGAGCCATGGGCTCGGCCGCGATGGGCTCGGCGGCGGCAACCTCGGGTGCCCCGTCTCCGCTCGCTCTCCGGAGCCGCTCGATGAACCGGTCGAGATCGCCGGCTCCGTCCCCGAACCGTTCATCCTCGAAGTCGAGGTATTCGTCGAAGCGCTCGAACAGTTTCCGCAGCGCGGCGAGGAAGCGGCCCCGGGTCGCCTTCAGGTCTTCGACCTTGTCGTGGCAGAGGCGGACGGCCCGCTCCGCGTCGGCGAGCACGGCGCCCGCGCGCATCTCGGCCTCGCGGAGCCGCACGGCCGCGTCGCGCTCGGACTGCAGGCGGGCCTCCTCGCGCAGCTCCTGAGCGGCCAGGAGCGCTTCGTTGAGGGCCTTCTCGCGAGCCCTGTAGCTCTCCAACTGGTGTTTCTGCTGCTCGATCCGATCGCTGAGCACGACGTGCTCGCGCACGTGGCGTTCGAGGCAATCCGCCACGACCGCGAGGAACGCATCGACCTGCTGTGCGTCGTACCCGCGCACCGAACGCCTGAAGTCGTCCTTCTTCTTGCGGACGTCAAGCGGTGTCAGATCGATCATCTCTCCCCCAGTAGCACCGTGCCGAGTCGCACCCGCGTGCTCCCCTCCTCGATCGCGATCTCGAAATCGTTGCTCATCCCCATCGAGAGCGCCCTGCCCTCAAAATCCGGAATCTCCGCGCGACAGCGTTTCAGCAGCCGCGCCGCGCCGCGAAACGCGGGCCGGACCTCCGCCTCGTCCGCCGTAAACGGCGCCATCGTCATCAGCCCGGCCACCCGCAGACCGGGCAGTTCACAGATCTCGGCCACGGCGTCCAGCACCACGTCCGGGTTCAGGCCGGCCTTCGCCGCCTCCCCCGACGTGTTCACCTGCACGAGCACCTCGACCGGTTCGCGCCGTTCCTCTTCGACGATCCGGTTCAACGTGCCCGCGAGCCGCACGCTGTCCACCGACTCGACGACATCGAACAGCCGGACCGCGCGCCGCGCCTTGTTGCGCTGCAGCCGACCGATCAGGTGCCACGCGACGCCGGGCGTCGGCCCCAGTTCCAACCGCTTGGCTTCGGCTTCCGGCACCCGGTTTTCGCCGATCCGGCCCACGCCGAGCGCCTTCACGATCTCGATTCCCCCTGCGGGATGTCCCTTCGTCACGGGGAGGATCTCGACGTCGCTCGCGCGCCGTCCTGCCCGCCTCGCCGCAGCCTCGATGCGCTCCGTCACCTCGGCCAGCCGGGCCTCGACCTGATCTTTCGTCACGCGGCACAGTTTACGGGGCCGCGCCCGGCGATGCGAGCCATCTACCGGGGGTCCGGGCGGCACCCGGCGGACCGAAAAAAAAGAGCGCCCGGCGTCGCTTTGGCGTCGCCGGGCGCTTGCCGTCGCTCGGAAGCGGGACGGCTGGTGTCGTGTCTCCGTAGTTCTAGATCACCTCGAACGTCACCCACTGGGAGACCCAGACCGCCGTGACCTTGTCGCGGTTCTTCGCAGGCGTGAACCGCATCTGCTGCACGACCTTCCCCGCCGCCTCGTCCAGGAGGCCGTTATCGGAGGAGGTCTTCACCTCGAAGTTCTCGACGGCTCCGTTTTCCGTCACGTAGAGCCAGAGTTCGACCCGGCCCCCGATGCCCGCATCCATCAGCGTGCGCGGATACTCCCGCTGCAGTATCTGCTGAATCTCACCGCCGTTCAGCAGCACGGGAGGCGTGTCGTACACGATGAACGACGGCCGATCCGCCGGACTGCCGGTCTCGGGAGGCGGCGGCAGGGCGTTATCCGTCGTGAACGACTCGAACGTCGTTTCCGCGATCGTAATGTCCTCGGAGATGTCAACCGAAGCGACCCGCGGGGTGGCCGGACGGGCGATCTGTTCCGGCGGCGGCGGGATCTTCACCTCGGGCGGCAACGCCACCGCCTCGATCTCATCGACCACGACGCCCAGGTCCGCCGCCTCGAACGGGCGGACGAGGACGAACAGTCCGAAGTGGAGCGTGACGGCAACCAACAACCCGACCTGCGTCCAGTTGGTGCTCGCCCGCTTGAACTGATCGTTCGCGGTGAGCCGAATTCCGGTCTCTTCCATCGTTTCTCTCCCGGTCTCCTGAAGCCCGTGGTGTCCTGCTGCTGGCTAGCGCCGAGCCCGCATCGCGCGCTGCTCGAGCCGCGTGGCGAAGGTGACGCGCACCGCGCCGGACGCCTGCAGTTCTTCCGTAATCGTATTGATCTGCTGATAAGGCACTTCGGAATCGCCGCGAATCGCGATCACGAGTTCACGGTTCTCCGCGTAGATCGGCCGAACGGTCTCCGAGATGTCCTCGAACGGCGTCAGCACGTCGTTGATCCAGACCGAACCGTCGCGCTGAACCCAGAGGTGGAGGATGTTCTGCCGCTTCTCGTCGATCTTCTCGGTGGCCTCCGCCGTCGTCCATTCGATCTGCCGGTTCCGGTCCTTCCGGAAGACGGTCGTGACCATGAAGAAGATGAGAAGGAGGAACGCGATGTCCGCCATCGAAGAGGTCGGGATCGACCCGTCCGACCCGGACTTTTTCTTGAAGCCGCTGTCCTTGATGGCCATCTAGTTCTCCATCTCCTGTAGCGAGATTCGCTCGGCGCCCGCCAGCTTCACCTCATCGAGCACGTTGACCATGTGACGGTAGGGCGCGTTGGGGTGGGTCTGAATGGCGGCGATGAGATTCTCGTTGCCCGCCAGTTCGGTGCGCAGAATGTTCGCCACCTGCGTGTGCGCCACGACCTGTTCCTGTTCGCTTTCGCCCCGGCGCACGATGACGCGGCCGTCAGGCTGCACGATGAAGAAGATCAGGTTCCGCCCCGACACATCCTGCTCCTCGGCCTGCTCCGGGAGCACGATCGGCAGTCCCCGTTCCTCGTTGAACACCGTCGTCGTGAGGAAGAAGACCAGGAGGAGGAACGCGATGTCCGCCATCGAAGAGGTCGGGATCTCGTCCGACACCTTCTGCTTGCGTTTCATGATCGCCATTGTGGACTTCTTTCTCCGTTTGTCGCTTCGATCTGCGACCCGGGCTCGTCAGCTCGCCCGCGCGCCCCGGTCCTCGAGGTCCCAGATAAGCCCGAGCACCTCCTGCGCCCCCTCCTCCATGTCGAGGATGAGACGATCGATGCGCGTGACGAAAAAGTTGTAGCCGATGTTGACGGGGATCGCGATTGAGAGCCCCGTGGCGGTCGTGATGAGCGCCACCTTGATGCCGCCGGCGACGAGCCCCGGCTCGACCTGTCCCGCGATCTCGATGGCCTGGAAGGCGAGGATCATCCCGATCACGGTTCCGAGGAAGCCCAGCATGGGGGCGACGTTGGCGATTGTGCCCAGAACCGTGAGGCCGCGCTCGAGGAAGTCGAGCTCGATCACACCCGTCGTGGCGATCGCCTTCTGGATGTCCTTGCCGTCGGAGCGCGCCTCGCTGCCGCGGTCGCGGAGGCGGCGCAGTCCGGCGAGGAGGATCGCGGCGACGGGTCCCCGCGTTTCCTCGGCCGTCGTAATCGCTTCGCCCAGGCGGCCGCTCACTCCGAGACTCTCGATCTCGTGGAGCAGCTTCCTTGAATCGCGGTGGGCGATCCACAGCGTCCACGCCTTGGCCAGCATCACGCCGATCGCGATCAGCGAGCAGAGGACGAGGGGGTACATCATGAACCCGCCATCGGTGAACAGAGTCAGCAGCTCGTACTGATTGTCCATATCGCCTGCCCGTAAGGGATTTGTCGCTCGATTCCCGGCCTGGTCGCAACTTGAAAAGTTTAGGGGACTGACGGGGCCTCGTCAAACCGTTTGGGTCCATCCGGCCGATCCCCGGGCTCCGCGTCGAGATCCGCACCGGGACGGCCCAGTTCAGGCGCCGGGACGTCGGCCGCCAGATGGTCCCGAAGCTGCTGCGGCGCCAGGTTCCTTCGCAGGACGCCGCGACGGGCCAGCGAGATCTGGCTGGTCTCCTCGGACACGACGACGACGTACGCGTCGGTCTCTTCGGAGAGGCCGAGCGTGGCCCGGTGCCGGGTCCCCAGCGTCCGGTCGCTGAGGGGGTACTGCGTGAGCGGGAGATGGACGCCGGCAGCCACGATCTGCCCGTCGCGCACGACGACCGCCCCATCGTGGAGGGGCGACCTGGGCGTGAACAGAGACACGAGCAGGCTGGACGACACATCGGCCCGGAGGCGCGTCCCCGTCTTCTCGATGTACTCTTCGAGAGACAGTTCACGTTCGATCGCGATGATCGCCCCCGTCCGGGTGCGGGACAGTTCCGCCGCCGCCTTTGCGATCTCATCCGCGACCGCTTCGCTCCGCTCCTGCAGCCGGGTCAGCACGCTCAGCACGCGGCTGCGGCCGATCCGGGCGAGCGCGTTCCGCAGCTCGGGGTGAAAGACGACGATGAGCGCGAAGGCGCCGTAGGTGAAGGCCTGCGAGAGAATCGACCGGATGAGGTCGAGGCTGAGCCATCCCGCCGCCGCGTAGACCGCCGCGAGGAGGACGAGGCCGAACAGCATCTGGAACGCCCGCGTGCCGGACCAGAGGATGAGCACCCGGTAGATGAGGACCGCGACGACGGTGATCTCGAAGACGTCCAGAAGATCGATCTGCAGGAGGCGCAGGTAGTTCCAGAAAGCGTCCATCACCTGCGGCCTCCAGCCGCGCGCGGGCGAGCTGACGGACGGGCGCCGCGGACGACCCCGGGTCGGCGGACCTCGATCGCACCCTCGACGTCGAGCGCCTGACGCATCTCGCAAACATCGTGCACGCGGAGCACATGGGCGCCGCGCCGCGCCGCGGCGAGACACGCCGCGACGGAGGCTGTGACGCACTCGTCCGGCCCCACATCGAGCAGCGCCCCGAGAAAGGACTTGCGCGACGGGCCGACCCACACCGGCGCTCCGAGCGACGCGATCTCGTCGAGCCGGGCCAGCAGCTCGAGATTGCCGTCCAGCGACTTTCCGAAGCCGATCCCCGGGTCGACCGCGACCTGACCTGGGTCGCAGCCCGCGTCGAGCGCCGCCCGCCGCGCCTCGGCGAGGGCGCCGCGGACCTCCGCCGCGACATCGCCGTAGTCGGTGTCGAGCTGCATGGTGCGGGGTGTGCCGCGCATGTGCATGAGCACGAGCCCCACGCCCGTCCGGGCCGCGAGCCCCGCCAGCGCCGGATCGGCGCGCAGGGCCGTCACGTCGTTGATCGCCGCGGCGCCCGCGTCCACCGCCCGCTCCGCCACCTCGAGCTTGTGTGTATCCACGGAGATGGGGATCGGAAGGTCACGCAGTCCGCGGAGCACCGGTTCGAGCCGGGCCCACTCCTCGTCCGCCGGCACCGGGTCGGCGCCGGGGCGGGTGGACTCGGCCCCGATGTCGAGGATCGCCGCCCCCTCCTCCGCGATCTGCCGACCTCGCGCGATCGCCTTCCGCGGCTCGGTGTACCGGCCGCCATCCGAAAACGAATCGGGCGTGACGTTCAGTATCCCCGCGATCACGGGTGATTCCAGGGAGATCTCGCGATCGCCCGTCCGCCAGGTGCGCGCCGGCCCGACCGCCGAGAGCCCCATCCGCGCGCCGCGCCCCGTCAGCCCCGTCAGGCCGGCGCCGGGGCGGGCTCGCCCCCCGCACCCTCCAGCGGACGCTCGCGCTGCGGCGCCGGCTCGATGGCCGCCGGCTGCGGCGCCGGCTGGGCGGGTTCCGAAACCAGGGCCGGCAGCTCCCTGCCCTCCTCGAGCAGCTTGATGTCTTCCGAATCGAGCGTCTCCCGCTCAAGCAGCGCCTTCGCGATCGCCTCGAGCAGCGCCTGGTTCTCTTCGAGGACGCCACGCGTCGCGGCGTATGACTCATCCAGGATCCGCTTGATCTCGCCGTCCACGAGTTCGGCGGTCTTCTCGCTGACCTCGCGGCGCTGAGAGAGGTCCCGACCGAGAAAGACCTCCTGTTCCCGGTCCCCCACGGACATCGCGCCCACGGCGGGCGACATCCCGAACTGCGTGACCATGCGGCGCGCGAGATCCGTCGCGCGCTCGATGTCGTTACCCGCGCCGGTCGTGATCTTGCCGTCGCCGAACATCATCTCCTCGGCCACGCGCCCGCCGAAGAGCATCTTGAGCTGGCCCTCGAGCCATTCCTTGGTGTAGTTGTGGCGGTCCTCCTCGGGGAGTGAGGCCGTGATCCCGAGGGCACGTCCGCGCGGGACGATCGTGACCTTGTGGAGCGGGTCCAGACCCGGGACGCGGAGCGCGACCACGGCATGCCCCGCCTCGTGGTAGGCCGTGACGCGGCGCTCTTCCTCGGAGATCACCATGCTCCGGCGCTCGGTACCGAGCATGACCTTGTCCTTGGCCCGCTCGAACTCCTCCATGTAGACGCGATCCTTGTCGTCCCGCGCCGCGATGAGGGCGGCCTCGTTCACGACGTTCTCGATGTCCGCGCCCGAGAGCCCGGGGGTCCCCTTCGCCAACACCGCGAGGTCGACGTCGTCGGCCAGCGGGATGTCCTGCGTGTGCACCTGGAAGATCCCTTCGCGCCCCTTGATGTCGGGATTGTCGACGACGATCTGGCGGTCGAAACGACCCGGACGCAGGAGCGCGGGATCGAGCACATCGGGCCGGTTCGTCGCCGCGAGGAGGATCACCCCTTCGGTCGACTCGAATCCGTCCATCTCCACGAGCAGCTGGTTCAGCGTCTGCTCCCGCTCGTCGTGCCCGCCGCCGAGACCGGCCCCCCGGTGGCGTCCGACGGCGTCGATCTCGTCGATGAAGATGATGCAGGGCGCCTGGGCCTTCCCCTGTTCGAAGAGATCGCGGACGCGGGAAGCGCCCACGCCGACGAACATCTCGACGAAGTCGGAGCCCGACATCGAGAAGAACGGTCGTCCGGCCTCCCCGGCGACGGCTCTCGCGAGGAGCGTCTTTCCGGTCCCCGGCGGTCCGACGAGGAGCGCGCCCTTCGGCAGGCGTCCTCCCAGACGCGAGAACTTCCGCGGATCCTTGAGGAACTCGATGATCTCCTGCAGTTCGTCCTTCGCCTCATCGCACCCCGCAACGTCGGCGAAGGTGATCTTCGGCGTGTCGCCGCTCAGGAGCCGGGCCTTCGACTTCCCGAAACTGAACGCCCGCGATCCTCCGGCCTGCATCTGCCGGATGACGAAGAGCCAGAGCCCGATGATGAAGATCCAGGGGAGGATCGAGATGAATACGTTGAGCCAGTTGCTGCGCGCGGGAAGCGTCTCGATCGTGATGTCCGCCTCTAGGAGTTCGCTCATCAGGGCGTCGCCGATCTCCCGCGTCGGCAGCAGGAGATGGAAGTTCGCGATTTCCGTCTCGTCGACGGTGATCGCGCTCCTGAGACTGCCCTCCACCTCGCCGGTTCCGAGGCGCACCTGGATCGACTCCACGTTCCGCTGCGTGATCTGCTCGCGGAACTGCGTGTAGCTCAGCGTCTCCCGACCCTCTCTGGCGCCTCCCATGAACTGGAGGAGGGCGACGGGGATCAGAATCAGCAGGGCCCAGAACGACGCCGTCCTGAGCCATCGGTGCATGCGGCCCGAGGAATCGCTGCCGTCCGGCCTCTGCGGCTGTTCTTGTCTCATTTTGATCTATTCCGACCTGTTCCGGCTCCGATGTCTCGCCCGAGACTGTCCCGCATACGACTCACGTACGGGGACACGCGATGAACGGAAGGTGACGAAAATCCTCCGCGTGATCCAATCCATACCCCACAAGGAACTCATTTGGTGCATCGAAGCCAACCCACCGCGGCTCCCAATCGAGATCCGGCGCGATGCGCTTGTGGAGGAGCGCGCAGATCTCGACGGACGCGGGATCCCGATCGGCGATCCCGCCGCACAACTGGTTCAGCGTGGTGCCGCTGTCGACGATGTCCTCGACGATGATGATGTGCCGGCCGGCCATCGGGGCCCGCGGGTCGTAGAGCAGTTCGACGCTGCCCGAACTCTTCATGCCCGTGCCGTAGCTCGACGCGACGAGGAAGTCGACCTGCAGCGGCCGCCGGATCTGGCGGACCAGGTCGCCGAGAAACACGAACGACCCCTTGAGCAGTCCGAGCAGCAGGATATCGGCATCCGGCGGGTACGCGGCGGCGATCTCCGCTCCCATGCCGGCGACGCGGGCCGCGATCTCCGACGCGGAGTAGACGATGCGTCCGAGCGGTTCGCCCCCTGTGTACTCCTCGAACTCACGTTCCGCGGCTGTCATCGTTCCGGTCCCGGCGCTCTGTGAATCCAATGGCGAACCACGCTCCTCCGGAGTCGATCGGTTCCACCGCCGCCCGGGAGTGTCCGGCCACCCACAGCACTCTCCGGTCGGCGTCCACGACGACCGGCACGCCCGCACGATCCGAGGCCGGCACGCGGCACTCCATCAGGAGCTTCGCGACCTTTCGCGACCCGGCCCGCGTGCGGATCCGGTCTCCGGGTTGCGGCCCCCGTACGCGGATCGGGAACCGGATCCTGTCGACGGGGAAGGCGGTCGCCCAGCGTTCCGTGCCCTCGAGGGCGCTCCAGCGCACCTCCCAGGCGTTCCCGCCGAGGCGGAGCGGCCCGCGACCCGCCCGCCGCGCCCGCGTCCGATCGATGTCGAGTTCGTGGTCGAGCGGCACCTCTCGCCCGCGTCGCACATGGATCCGATCGAACTCCCGTTCGACCCGCAGGCCCGCCGCGATGTCCACTCCGCGTCCGCTTTCCCCCGCGTCCAGGAAGGCTGCGCCCGTCCGGGTGCCGCGCCGGGACACTCGGAAACCCATGTCCCGGGCGACGTGCCGCAACATGCGTCCGCGAGCCGCCCGATCATATCCCAGCAATCGAGGCCGGGCAATTTGGGCTCCGTCGGCGCTTTCCCGGTATCCCGCGGCGGAGAGGAGGCGCCGGGCGGCCGCTTCCAGCCCGCCTTCGGCGACCAGGGCGTTCCGTCCGAGTTCCGCCAGCAGTGCGCGGACGGAGGGCTCCTCGGCGGCCAGCGCCGGGAGCAGCCCGTGCCGCATCCGCGAGCGGCGGTAGCGGGGATTCCGGTTGGCGGGGTCTTCCGCCCACTCCCGTCCCGTGGCTCGCAGGTAGCCCCTCAGCTCCTCTCGCGAGAAGCCGAGCAGCGGGCGCACGAACGCGGCGCGGCGCGCGGGGATGCCGGCCAGCCCGCGAAAGCCGGGGCCGCGCAGGAGGTTCATCAATACCGTCTCCACGTGGTCATCGCGCTGGTGTGCGAGGGCGACGCGATCCGCCCCGGCGCGACGCCGCGCGTCGGCCAGGAACGCGTATCGGGCCGCCCGCCACTCCGCCGGGCCGCCCGCGAGTCCGTTCGTCCGGCCCACGTCGCACGGCACTCCGGCCCGGCGGCAGACTTCCGCCGCCCTCGACGCCGATGCGGCGCTTTCCGGCTGGAGTCCATGGTCAAAATGGGCCGCGCTCAGCTTCAGCGGCCAGGACTCGCCGAGCGCGCGGAGGAGGTGCAGGAGCGCGAGCGAGTCCGATCCGCCGGAGAAAGCCACGAGGACGCGCGAGCCTCGCGGCAGAAGTTCCGGAGCCGCGCGGAGCACACCCCGCAGGCGCGCGGCGACGCCGGCGCCCGGAGCTGACGGGGCTTCGGCGCGGGGCGTCAGGACTCTCCGTGAGGGGGGCGGTCTCTCCACGCCGCAGGGCCGCGGCGGAAGTCCAGTTCCTCGGCCACGGAGACGCCGAACTTCGGTCGTGCCGGCAACTCCCCGAACGCGATCTCGCGCGGGGGCTCCGGAGAGGCGTCCGCGGAGGCCGCCCCGGATCGGCCGAGCTTGCGCCCGTGCTCCCAGACGCGATCCCGCCCGGCGACGTATGCGCGCAGAGCGCCCGTGACGTCCCTGGATCCGCTCAAACCTCCATCACCTCCGCTTCCCTGCGCGCGAGCATCGCATCGATCTTCTTCACGTACTCGTCGGTGTGCGTCTGGACCTCCGACATCGTGCGGCGGGCGATGTCTTCACCGACCTCCCCGTCCCGCTGCATCTTCAGGAGCCGGTCGCGCGCTTCGTGCCTCGCGTGCCGGATCGAGACCCGCCCCTCCTCCGCCATCCGGTGGAGGATCTTGACGAATTCGCGCCGGCGCTCCTCGGTCAGCGGTGGAATGGGGACCCGGACGACGGCCCCGTCCACCGAAGGGTTGAGCCCCAGGTCGCCGCTCTGGATCGCGCGCGCGACATCCTGGGCGATGTTCGGGTCGTACGGCTGCACCAGGAGCATCGTCGGCTCGGGGGCGCTGACGTTCGCCACCTGCCGCAGCTGCACGATGGACCCGTACGCCTCGACCCTCACACCGTCGAGGATCGCCGTCGTCGCCTTGCCCGTACGAACGGTGGCGAATTCCCGCGCGATCGCCTCGATCGCGCTCTCCATCGCCAGGACCGCATTCTCCAGCGTCTCCTCCGGCACCGTCCCCTCCGATCAAAGGCTCTGTCGCCTAGGCGACGAGGGTCCCGATCCTCTCGCCTTGCAACGCTGCCAGGATTGCACCCGGCCGCTTGATGTTCAAGACGACGATGGGCAGCGAGTTTTCCTTGCACAGGGAGATCGCCGCCGCGTCCATGACGCCGAGTTCGCGGGTCATCACCTCGAGATAGCCGATCTCGTCGATGAGCGAGGCCTCCGGGTCGGTCTCCGGGTCCGCCGTGTACACACCGTCGACCCGCGTCGCCTTCATGATCACGTCGGCTTCCATCTCGATCGCCCGGAGCACGGCCGCCGTATCGGTGGAAAAATACGGATTTCCCGTACCTCCCGCGAAGATCACGACCCTGCTCTTCTCGAGATGGCGCAGCGCGCGGCGGCGGATGTAGGGCTCCGCGAGTTCCTCCATCCGGATGGCGGACATCACGCGGGTCTCCACGCCGGACTGTTCGAGCATGTCCTGGAGCGCCATCGCGTTGATCACGGTCGCGAGCATGCCCATGTAGTCCGCGCTCACCCGATCCATGCCGCGCGCGCTCGCCACGGTGCCGCGCATGATGTTCCCGCCGCCGACGACAAGCCCGAGACTCACGCCGCTCCGGTGGACGCGACGGATTTCGTGCGTGAGTTCCTCGATGACCGGCGGGTCGATGCCGAACCCCCGGTTCCCGGCGAGCGACTCGCCGGAGAGCTTCACGAGGGCGCGGCGATACTTCAGGTCGGCCGCGCCCCCGGGCATCCGGTCGGAACTCAGCCGCCCACCTCGAAGCGGACGAACCGCCGAACGGCCAGATCCTCTCCCGCCTTGCGCAGTACGTCCTTCACCGTCAGGTCCGGATCCCGCACGTAGGCCTGCCAGAGGAGCGCGTTCTCCTCATAGAACTTGCGCATGCGGCCCTCCACGATCTTCTCCGTGATCGAGGCCGGCTTGCCCTGCTCCAGCGCCTGTTCGGTCAGCAGCTTGCGCTCGCGTTCGACCTCCGCCTCCGGAATGTCGTCCGGCGACACGCCCCGGGGATTCGTGGCCGCGGCATGCATCGCAACCCCGCGGGCCGCCTCGGTCGCGGCATCGCCGGAGTCCGAAACCTCCAGCAGCACGCCGATGCGATTTCCGAAGTGGACGTAGGATGCGAAGGCCCCGTGCGCGCCGAGATCATAGCGCACGGCGCGTCCGACCTGGACGTTCTCTCCGACCTGCACCCGCAGCTCGTTGAGGCGGCTTTCGATCGCGTCTCCCCCCTCGAGCTCAAGCAGAGCGGTGCCCTGCACGGTCTCCCCGTCCGGCACCGGGAGGTCGAGCAGCCGGTCCGCCAGGTCCCGCGAGAAGTCCTCGAACGCCTCGCTGCGCGCGACGAAGTCCGTTTCGCTCAGCACTTCGACCATCGAAGCGGACCCGTCGCGCATCGCGATGCGGATCGTGCCCTCCGAAACCGCACGCGCCACGCGCTTCGCCGCCTTTGCCGCGCCCGCCTTCCTGAGCAGGTCCACGGCCCGCTCCGTATCTCCGTCCGATTCGATCAGCGCGCGCTTGCAGTCCATCATCCCGGCGCCTGTCCGGTCGCGGAGAGCCTTCACCGCCCCGGCCGTGATCTGCGTCATGGTCTCCATATCTCCTTCCCAAAAAAAAGGGCCACCGAAGTGGCCCCTTGTGGTCACTTCTCTTCTGACTCCACCTCTCCGACAACTGCCGCTTCGGCGCCCTCCGATCCGGCGTCCGCCGCGGGCTCCGGGTTGTCGGCCACCGCGGGCTCCGGCTTGTCGGCCGCCGCGGGCTCCGGTCTGTCGGCCGCTTCGGGCTCCGACTTGTCGGCCGCTTCGGCCTTCGCATCGCTCTCGGCCGGCTCGGCTCCCTCGTCCGCACTCTCTATCACGGCCGGATGGTGCAGCCGCTGCGCGATGACCTCCGGGCGTGGCTTTCGCCTCGGCCTCCGGCGGCGCGAACTGCCGGCGGCGTCGGCGACCCCTCCGGCGTCGCTCGAATACGTGTACGCCTGCGACTCGGCCTCTTCCCGTCCCGCCTCCGGAATCTCGCGACGCGCCGCTTCCACGACATCCGCGACCGAGCAGGTGATCAGGGAGACGGAGCGAATCGCGTCATCGTTGCCCGCGATGGCGATCGTGAGGAGATCGGGATCCGCATTCGTGTCCGCGATCGCGACGACCGGGATGCCGAGGCGGTTCGCCTCGCGCACCGCGATGTCCTCGCGGGTCGAATCCACCACGAACACGAGCCCCGGAAGCCGTGACATCTCCTTGATGCCCGACAGATAACGGTCGAGCTTCTGGCGCTCCCGCTCAAGGAGCAGCCGTTCCTTCTTCGTATAGAACTCGAACGCCCCCTCCTCGACGCCGCGCTCGAGTTCCTTCAGGCGTGCGATGTTCTTCTTGATCGTCTGGAAGTTGGTGAGCATCCCGCCGAGCCAGCGTTCCGTGACGTAGAAGGAACCGCACCGCTCGGCCTCTCCCCGCACGACGCGGGCGAGTTGGGGCTTCGTGCAGACGAAGAGCACGGACTTGCCCCCGACGATCGTCTCGCGCACGAGTTCGTGAGCCCGTTCGAGCTCCCGCTGCGTCTTCTTGAGATCGATGAGGTAGATCCCGCCGCACTCGGCGAAGATGTACTTCCGCATCTTCGGATTCCAGCGGTGTGTCTGGTGTCCGAAGTGTACGCCCGCCTTCAGGAGGTCCTGCAACTCGACGCCCATGCGCTCGGCTTTCCGCCTTCCCGCTATCGTTTGGAGAACTGGAAGCGCTTGCGCGCCTTGGGACGACCCGGCTTTTTCCGCTCGACGATGCGGGGATCGCGGGTCAGCATGCCGTGGGACCGCAACGTGCGCCGGCGGTCCTCATCCATCGCGAGGAGGGCGCGCGCGATGCCCAGGCGCGTGGCCTCCGCCTGGCCGGTGATGCCCCCCCCGCGGACCCGGACGGCGATGTCGTACGACGCTCGCGTCCCGGTGACGTCGAGGGGCGCCGCGACGACCGAACGGTGTCGCGGGATCGTGAAATACTCCTCGAACGGCCGGCCATTCACGTTCACGACGCCCACGCCACGCTTCATCGTGATGCGGGACACCGACTTCTTCCGGCGTCCGACCGACTGGACCTGTTCCGTTTCCGCCAACTCTCGTCTCCCTGGCAGTCCGTGTGCGCTCTGTCGTCCCTGTGCGCGCTGCCGCTATTCCGCGATCGCGTCGAAGGGGCGGGGGCGCTGAGGCGCGTGAGGATGCTCCGGCCCCGCGTACACTCTCAACTTTCCGAGCATCTGCCGCCCGAGCGTGTTCTTCGGCAGCATGCCCTTCACGGCCAGCTTGATCACCCGGTCGGGGTGCCGATCGAGCATGCGCCGGAAGGGGATGAAGCGCTCTCCGCCCATGTAGCCGGAATGCCGGAAGTATTCCTTCTGATCCGCCTTGTTCCCGGTCAGCCGGACACGCTCCGCGTTGACCACGACGACGTAGTCGCCGGTGTCGAGGTGCGTGCTGTAGATCGGCTTGTGCTTTCCGCGAAGGACGGTCGCGATCCTCGTCGCGAGCCGGCCGAGAACCTGATCCGCGGCGTCGACCACGTACCAGTCCCGTTCAATCTCCCCCGCCTTCACCGAGTACGTCTTCATTCGTTCTGCCCACCTCAAAAAAACCGCCCGGCGGGACGGATGCCGAGCGCGTGAAAATGATAGCCCGTGAAGCTATTCAGCGCTTCGCATGAAGTCAATCGCGGGTCAATCGCGGGTGGAGGCGCATCTTCGGACGGGACGAGAGGGCGACGCGTCCCGACGCGGGACGTTTCCGGCCCGGGGCGCGCCGTCGCCGACATGGCGAACGAGCCCGGACCGCTCGGCGCCCGCGCGCAGCCGCGAAAGGCCGCGCTCCTTGAGTTGGCGCGTCCGCTCCCGGGACACGTCGAGGGCAGCCGAGATCTCGGCTGGCGTCTGCGGCCGCTCGAAGCCCAGACCGAAGTATCGGCGCACGACCTCCGATTCGAGCGGCGGGAGGTCGGCCAGACTCGCCTCGATGGCGTCCTGCAGCCGCTCCCGAATCAGTCCGGCTCCGGGCTCGGGCGCCTGTTCGTCTGCCAGCAGTTCCTCGAAGGTGCAGGTGCCCCCGGGGGCCATCTCGTCGAGAGAAAAGCGGTGCGGGGCGGGTTCGCCGCGCGGCCGATGATCGCCGTAGTCGGCGATGGCCTGCGTCATGGCCCGCCGCACCCAGTAATGCGCGTAGCTGATGAAACGGACGCCGCGCTCCGGGTCGAACCGGTCGGCGGCGCGCACGAGTCCCAGATTCCCCTCGTTCACGAGGTCGGCCAGCGGAACCCCGCGGCCCCGGTAGCCGCGCGCGACCGACACGACGAAGCGGAGATTCGCACTGACGAGCCGTACCCGCGCCGCCTGGTCGCCGGCCCGACTTCGCCGCGCCAGTTCCACTTCGGCTTCCGCGTCGAGCAGGGTCTCGCGACCGATGTCCGTCAGGTAGCGTTCGAAGATGCGGACCATTCCGGGTCGAACTCAGTCGACGCCGCGCAGAATCCGGCCCCAGCGGATCTCGGTGAGCCAGGACCAGGGGCCCCTCGGCTCGCGAGCGTACGAATAGTACACCAGGAAGGGCGTCCCCCGGATCGCATCCCTGGGCACGAAGCCCCAGTAGCGGGAGTCTTCGGAGTTCGACCGGTTGTCGCCCATGACGAAGTAGCTGTCTCCGGGCACCACGAGAGGACCCCAGTTGTTTCGCGTCGTCACCGCCCCGGAGCGGCGCGCGCCATCGGTCAGGAACCGGCGCTGCCACGCGAACTTCGGGCTCGGGGCGTCGGGGAAGTTCGACGCGGCCTTCACGTAGGGCTCCTCGAACGGAACCCCGTTCACGAAGAGCCGCGCCCGCCGCATGCGCAGCGTATCTCCCGGCATCCCGACGATCCGCTTCACGTAGTTCGTGCGCGGGGGCTGTTCGGCGGACTCGGGCGGCGCGAACACGATGACGTCGCCGCGCGAGGGCTCACCGAAGGCGGGAAGCTCGAGGTCGGTGCCGGGGATTTCGGCTCCGTACACCATCTTGTTGACGAGGAGGAAGTCGCCGATAAGAAGCGTGTTCTCCATCGAGGCGGTCGGGATCTGGAAGGCCTCCACGACGAAGGTCCGGATGAAGAGGAACAGGACGAGGGCGACGAAGATGGACTTCGTCCATTCCCACATCCACCGGCCGACGGACGCGTCGCGTCCCCTCCGCGCCCGGATCGAGGGAGCCCGGAACCTGCGGACTCGCCGACGCCCCTCGGCGTCCTCTTCCATTCCCTCAGTCGGTCGTTCCTCCATCCCACCCTTCCCTGTTCCACAAGCCGGTGATTGGCGGTCCCGTGCGCGGTCCGGTTTCACGTCCCGAATCCGGGCCGGCCGCACTCTGTGATGTACGGGGGAACCTCAACGCGGTCTCACCGCCCGGGCTCACCAATCGACATCGATCTGCGCGCGCTGCAGCGTGCCGCTGTAATCGACGTACGCCACCTTCGTTTCCGTGTAGAACTCGTAGACTTCCCACCCCCCTTCACGGTGCCCGTTGCCCGTGTTTTTGACGCCGCCGAAGGGGAGGTGCGCCTCCGCGCCGATGGTGGGCGCGTTCACATAGGTGATGCCGTTGTCGAGTTCCTCCACGGCGCGGAAGGACGCGGTCACGTCCCGCGTGTAGATCGACGACGAGAGCCCGTATGGAACTTCGTTGTTGATATCGAAGGCTTCGTCGATCGTGTCGAAGCGGATCACGGAGAGCACCGGCCCGAAGATCTCCTCGCGCGCGGCCCGGTGTTCCCGTTCGACGCCCGCGAGAACCGTCGGCTCGAAGAACCAGCCGTCGGCGAGGCCGCTCTCCGCCGGCCGCCCGCCCCCCGTCGCGACGGTCGCCCCCTCCTCGCGGGCGATCGCGATGTAGCGCTCGCACTTCTCGCGAGCCGCCTCGTGGATGAGCGGACCCACGTCGACGCCGGCCTCCTGCCCGTCGCCGAGGCGGAGGGAGCGCGCTTCGTAGCACAGTTTCTCCACGAACTCGTCGTGGACCTCGTTCTGCACGAGGAGCCGGCTCGTCGCGGTGCAGCGCTGCCCGGTCGTGCCGAAGGCGCCCCATAGCACGCCCTCGAGGGCGAGGTCGAGATCCGCGTCCGACATGACGATCTGTGCGTTCTTGCCGCCCATCTCGAGGGAGAGGCGCTTGTGCAGGCGCCCCGCGACCTCGCCGATCCGGCTGCCCGTCTCGGTGGATCCGGTGAAGGAGAGCCCGGGGATGCCGGGGTGTTCGACAATGGCGCGGCCGATCGTCTCGCCGCGGCCGTGCAGCAACTGCACGCACTCGGGCGGCAGGCCGGCCTCGAGCAGGATTTCCACGAACCGATGCGCGCTGTGGGGCACGTCTTCCGAGGGCTTGTAGATGATGCTGTTCCCGCAGAGCAGCGCGGGGAAGATCTTCCAGCTCGGGACCGCGACCGGGAAATTGAAGGGGGTGATGATCCCGAACACGCCGATCGGACGCCGGAACGACATCGCCCACTTGCTCCGCAGCTCGGAGGGCGCCGTGCGTCCGAAGAGTCGCCGGCCTTCCACCGCCGCGTAGTAGGCCGTGTCGATGGCCTCCTGGACGTCGCCGCGCGTCTCGTCGAGCACCTTTCCCATCTCGCGCGTGGCCGTGCGCGCGAGATCCTCCTTGTGCCGCGTGAGGAGGTCCCCCGCCGCTTTCAGCACGAGACCCCGCTCCGGGGCCGGCGTCCTGGACCACCGCTCGAAGCCACGCTGCGCGGAGGCCACGGCCGCGTCCAGTTCCGCTGCGCCGGTGTCCGGAAAGAGGCCGATGAGGTCCGACGTGCGCGCCGGATTCCGGTTCTCGATGTACTCGCCGGTGGCGGGCGCGACCCACTCGCCCGCGACGTAGTTGAGGAACTTCTCAGCCATTGCCGGAGGAACTCCGCTGTTAGCGATTCATCAGGAGGATGATCTCCTCGTTTTCCACCCGGACGTCGACGACGGTCGCGGGGATGTCGAAGAGCACGGTTCGTCCGTCCGCACGCAACCCCAGCTGCTGCGCGGCCATGCCGAGCATCATCGGGGGCACCGGGAGGACGCCCGCCTGGAGATTCACGACGTGAAGCCCCCCCTCGCCGCTCTCCCCCACCCGCGGGAGGACCTCTCCGGCGACCCGGGCGGAATCCCCGAGCATCGTCGCCAGGCTCTCCGCCATGTCCGCGGCGATCGGGAGTTGCGTGAAGTCGAGCACAACGGAAAAGGCGACGGTCGAGTCGCGCAGTTCGACGGCGGGCTCGCCGACGCCCGCCGGCAGCCGGGGGGTCAACTCGTAGCGAACGTAGCTCTGGAGTTCCGTCTCGGTGAACCGCGTCTCGGCCGCCCCGCCGCCGCCCGCCAGTTCCTGCAGCGCCGCGTCCACGTCCGCGGCCGCCTCGGGGCCGAATTCGGGCGCGGACTCGACGACGACGATCTCATCCGCGCCGACGTTCGAGAGCCACGCCTCGATGTCCTCCCGGAAGATCCAGCCGGCGAGCAGCAGAATCAGGAGGAAAATGAGAAAACCCAAGCCTGTGAAGAGCTTCCGGAAGAATCCCATGTCAACCGCCTCCGACCGGAATCGGGTAAAGAGGAAAAGCTAGCGTCGTGCGCGCCGGACGTCATCGGTGCCGCCCGCCAGCTGGCAGGCGGCGACTTCGGTGTGCCGTGCTCCGCGGGGGAGAAGTTCGCTCCGCATCAGTGACACGCACCGGACGTCAACCGTGGCCTCGAAGCGGACACCCGCGACGGCGCCCGCCAGACCTACGGGTGGTCGGGGGCGGCGGATTCGTCCCACCGTTACGTGCGGGCGGAAGGGACGCGGGTCGGGGGCGACGCCGACGCCGACCACGGCCTCTTCCGCGGATCGCCGCAGCGCGGAGAGCGGCGGAGCCTCCTCGACACCGACCCACAGAACGCGGGCACGCCGGTGGGAGGGGAAGACGCCGGCGGCGCGCAGCCGGATCGGGAAGCGCGGCAGCTCCGCGGTCGCCGCGGAGATCGCCCGTGCAAGCGGCGCCTCGAGGCGGCGGTCGACCTCTCCGATGAAGCGCAGCGTGAGGTGCATTTGCTCCGCACGCACCGGCCGCACCCCCTCCAGCGCCCGCAGGGCCGCGGTCGCGCGCGTCAGCTCCGCGCGGATCGCGGAGGGGAGGAGGACGGCGACGAAGAGCCTCGACCGGGCGTCGGGGGCGACATATCCTGCGGCTGCCATGATCCTCCTCATCGACAACTACGATTCGTTCGCCTTCAACCTCGCGCGGTATCTCGAGGAACTTGGGGAGACCGTGCGGGTGCGGCGCAACGATGACGTCGATCCGGGGACCCTCGAGGACGAAGGCTTCTCGCACATCGTCATCTCGCCCGGTCCCTGCACGCCCGCCGAAGCCGGCGCTTCCGTCGAGGTGATCCGGGTGGTGGGCGCGGAGATCCCGATTCTCGGCGTTTGTCTCGGACACCAGTGTATCGCCGCGGCGACCGGCGGACGCGTCGCCCGGGCCGCGCGTCCGATGCACGGTCGCCTGTCGGCGATCCGGCACGAAGGGAGCGGGCTGTTCGCGGGCCTCCCCTCGCCGCTCGAGGTCACCCGCTACCATTCGCTGATCGTGGATCCCGGCGAACCCGGGGACGGCCTCCGGGTCACGGCCCGAACGGAGGAGGGCGAAGTCATGGCCCTCGAACACGAGTCGCGGCCGCTGTGGGGCGTCCAGTTCCATCCGGAAGCCGTACTGACGGCGGGCGGACGCCGCCTGCTCGGGAACTTCCTCGCGCTCGGAAGGGGGGAGGTTCCCGCTTCCGAGCCCGTGGAAGCCGGCCTCTGCGCGGAGCTCCCGGCCGACGCCCTGGTCCCGGCGGACTCGCGGTAGCAGGCCCGTCATCAACTCATCATCGGCTCACAACGACGAAGTGTCTTGATTGGCATGGCAGCGACGTTCGCGACGACGTTGCTGCCCCCCTACATGTACCCCGGCCCAGGTGCCACGCTATGGGTGCTGCGGACACGATCTGACGTAACCGGATTGCCCGCCGACCGACGAGGTTTGCCGCGTTTGAGCCGTTCGCGATGGACGACACCGGCATCTCCGATTGGTACGGTTGTCGTAGCAATTCCAACCGATGGCGGCGACGGCGTCCGGCGAGCTGATGCCGGAACGACGACCTTTGTACGGCTTCTTCGTTGGGTCAGGATCATGTGCCGGGGGAGAAGACCGACATCGCGTGGACGGAGAGTCTTGAGCCACCGTCCGCGCGATATCGGGAAAGGGTCATGCTAGTTTACGCAATCTCCTATGTCGCGTCCGCAATCGCGGCAAGCTCCAGCCGCAGCCCAGCAAGCCCCAAGGTCTCCTGTCACGCATTCTAGGCCTAAAGCTGCGCACAGGGCACAGCTCTCAAGGGCCTCGATACACTCCGTTAGGCCCTCCTCTTGTGCGCATACAGGCGCAGCGCCGACCGGTAGCGTGACGCCTGCAATTTCTGGCGATTGCGCGGGAAAGAAGAACGCAGCGACAACAACCAACGCGATTGGGACAAACCGCTTCATGGGGACTTCCTCCTATCGAGGGTGAACCCGTCGTCGAGCACGGAGAGTCTAGTGGGTAGCACGCGACCGGGCTAGGCAGTTTCGTATGGAGACCGCATGAAACGTGCGGCGACATAAACAGAATCGTCGAGAACTTCCTCTGGCATGCGATGAACGCATAGGCGCATGCGGAACAAGCGGTTGCCGCCATCATCGTCCAGTCTTGCGCACACACCGGACCGCACCACACCGACCAGAAACTCCCGCGCGCGGTCGGTGCCTTCACTGCTGTGAAGGACGCAACGCAAACCGACTCATCGCGGGGATTGGATTAGTCGTTTCAATTGGGTCGCTCCGTTCGGAAGGTCGGCGTCGCGTGAGGGAGAGTCTGGTGTCACAAAACCAAAGCGGCTCCCTAGAAGCGTAGACAGGATCGCCATCCCACGAGCCTCTGCTCCGAACTCCATGGCGCCCGTGACCTTAGCAGGGTCCGCGGAAACGAATCGCTTCGGCGACGTGGTCTTCGGATACGCGGCCCCGTCCCTCCAGGTCTGCGATGGTTCGGGCGACGCGAAGCGCGCGGTGGTAGCCGCGGGCCGTCAAGCCGAGATGCGTCACGGCTTTCCGCAGGAGCGAACGGCCGCCGCGGTCGATCCGGCAGGCCTCCTCGAGACGGACTGGCGGGATCCGCGCGTTGATCGTTCCGTGACGGCGGGCGGCGCGGGCCCGGGCCTTCGACACCCGGGTCCGCACGACCGCGCTCGTATCGCCGGACGCCGCTTGCGCGAGTTGCTCCCAGCGCACGGCCGGGACATCGACGAGCATGTCGATCCGGTCGAGGAGCGGTCCACTGACCCGGCGGCGGTAGCGCAGCACGGTTTCCTCGAGACAGCGG
Organism: Candidatus Palauibacter polyketidifaciens; assembly: GCF_947581785.1. Taxonomy (NCBI): domain Bacteria; kingdom Pseudomonadati; phylum Gemmatimonadota; class Gemmatimonadia; order Candidatus Palauibacterales; family Candidatus Palauibacteraceae; genus Candidatus Palauibacter; species Candidatus Palauibacter polyketidifaciens. The sequence goes on from NZ_CANPVO010000045.1 coordinate 28,986, forward strand.
CAGCGGCCCGGCACGCCCAGGAAGCCGCACGGACAGGGGTTCATCGCCGCCACGAGGGTGAACTCGGCGGGAAAGCTGGCCGATCCGGCCGCGCGGACGATCCGCACCTGTCCTTCCTCGATCGGCTGGCGCAGCGCCTCCAGCGTGCGGCGCCCGAACTCCGGGAGTTCGTCGAGGAAGAGCACGCCGTGATGGGCAAGCGATGCCTCGCCCGGCCGCGGACGGGTCCCGCCCCCGATCAGCCCGGCCTCGCTGATGGAATGGTGCGGCGCCCGGAAGGGTCGGGCGCGCTTGAGTCCGGAACCGTCGGCCAGGAGGCCGGCGATGCTGTGGATCGCCGTCACGTCCACCGCCTCCCTTACGTCGAGAGTGGGGAGGAGACCGGGGAGGCAGCGGGCGAGGCTCGTCTTGCCCGAACCCGGGGAGCCCGAAAAAAGGAGGTTGTGCCCGCCGGCGGCCGCGATCTCCAGCGCCCGCTTGGCGACCGGCTGCCCCTTCACGGCCGACAAGTCGAACCCGGGATCGTCAGGCGCGGGGTCACCCGAGGTCCGAGCGGCGGGGGATAGCAGCACCGCGGGTTCGCGCAACCGGGCCTTGCCATTCAGCGCGGCGAGGAGGTAGGTCAGCGACTCCGAGCCGCCCACGGCGATTCCTTCCGCCGCCGACGCCTCCCGCAGGTTCGCGACCGGCAGGAGGAGGCGCGCGACCTGCGGGTTCGCGGCCGCGAAAAGGGCGATCGGGAGGGCGCCCCGGATCGGGCGCAGCGAACCGTCGAGCCCGAGTTCGCCCACGGCCAGGGTCCCGTCGAGGGCGTCCTGAGGGAGGTCCCCCTTCGCGCACAGGATCCCGAGCATGATCGGCAGATCCAGCGCGGCCCCGGTCTTGGGAAGGTCCGCCGGCGCCAGGTTCACCGTGATGCGCAACCCGGGAACGTGAAGGCCCAATTGGGCCGCGGCGGCCCGGATTCGCTCGCGGCCCTCGCGCACGGCGCTCTGCGCGAGGCCGACGATCTGCATCAGCGGCGTCCCGTGGATCAGCGACACCTCGACGCTCACCGGCCGCACGTCGAGTCCCATCACCGCCGCCGACATCACCGAGGCCGACCCCACCCACTTTGCCATTCTTCTTCGCTCCCCTCCCCGCAGCCTTGTAACTTCACCGTGAGTCATTGATCGGCGCCGGTCTCAACCGGTTCTCAAACAGGCCGGGAACGAGCGCAGGAACGAGGGCAGTTTGGCGAAGAGCGTGAGATCGTCGTGCGGCGGCGCCATCAGTCCGCGGGAAGACCGGGCGTCACCGCCGAGAGCGGTGAGGCTGCCGGGCGTGCTCCTGCTGAGTGCGCTGCTCGCGGGACTGCCGGCTCCCCCGCCGCTGAGCGCGCAGGAACTGGACGCGGGCCACCTGTATCTTCGCGAAGCCGGACGCCGGGTGGGGACGGAGCGCTTCCGGGTCTGGCGGACCGGGTCCACGGTGAACGCCGCCGCGAGCGTCGAGATGGTGCAGCGGACCGCATGGCTGGTGCGGCTCCAGATGGACCCGGACCTGCTCCCGGTGAAATACGAGATTCGCGAAGGGGTATCGGCTATCGTGAGCGGGGAGCGCTTCCCCGACCGGGTCCGCTTCCACTTCGCGACGCCGGAGGGCGAGCGCTGGAAGCAGTACCCGGTCCAGGATGCGGCCGCGATCCTCGAGCCGGGGGTCGCTCATCACTATCTCGTGCTCGTGCGTGCGCTCAGAGAAGCGCCGGACGGGCGGTTGACGGCGATCCTGCCCCTCGACGGGCGGACCGTGACCGTTCGCCTCGCCGCGCGGACGGGGGAGAGCGTCTCGCTCGGCGAGGAGTCGGTGGACGCGACCCGGTACGACGTGGACATGGAAGGCGCCCTGCACCGGGTGTGGCTCGACGCGGAAGACCGGCTCCTCCGCGTCCTGGACTCCGAGGGACGCGAGGCTCTGCGCGCCCCAGCCGGGGGCTGAGACAGACCACCGAGGGGTCAGAACAGAACGGTCAGAACAGAACGGAGGAGAAGAAGATGGAACACCTTCCGGAATCGTCCGAGGCATCCGTGGAGGAGCACGCGATCCCCTCCCTGCCCGTGCGCATCGTGCAGGTCTTCGTCTCGCCGGCGGCGCTGTTCGATGCACTCCGCCAGCGGCCGGCCTGGATGGGCGCCACCCTGGCGCTGATCGGACTGAGCATCGCGCTTCAGTTCCTCACGCCCGTCATCGTCCCCGAAGAGGTATTGCGGAGGGCGGCGGAGGCCCGAATCGCGGACTTCATACCGGCGGGAGCCGACCCCGAGGTTCTGGAACAGCAGGTCGACGCGGCCGTAACCCCGGGAGTAGGCGTCGTCGTGGGCACGATCATCATGACGCCCCTCGTACTCTCGCTCATCGCGGGACTCCTCCTCATCGCGTTCAACGTCATGCTGGGGGGCGAAGCCAGCTTCAAGCAGCTGCTGAGCGCCGCCGCGCACGCGATGTACATCGGGACGGCGGGTGGGCTCGTTTCCATCGGCCTGATGGCGGTCGGGGCCGAGATCGTGACGCTCTCGCCCGGTCTCTTCCTGCCCGAGATGGAGGGGTTCATCGGCAGGTTCCTAAACGGAATCAACGTCTTCTCTGTTTGGACCTGCGGGGTGCTGGGGGTGGCGGTGAGCCGCTTCTATCCGGGCCGGTCCGTGGCGGCGGGCACGACGTATCTGCTCGTACTCTACCTGATCTTCGTGGCGGCGGTCGCGGTGTTCGCGGGCCTGCTAGCCGGCCTGGCCGGCTAGCAGGGGTGAAACCGCGCAGGTCGCCTCGACGTACCCGTGACGTATCGATGACGTACAGCCGGGGGCGGGCCATGCAGTCGCCCGGACCGCCCGCCGAATCTCGAAATAAAGGTCGTTGTACAGGATGAAGAAAGCGATCATCGCGGTCGTCGTGGTTGGGCTTCTCGCGACCATGGGATTCCTCGCCATGCAGCGGGAAGGGCGTGGCGCCGTCGAAGTCCGCGTAGAGGCCGTAGGGCTGCGGGATCTCATCGACGACGTCTCCGCGACAGGCCATATAGAACCCAAGACGCACGTGGACATCACGACCGACGTCGCCGGGCGGATCATCGAACTCCCGGTGGAGGAAGGGCAGGACGTGGAGGAGGGAGACCTCCTGCTTCAGATCGACCCGGCCCTCTTCCGCGCGGCGGTCAACCGGGCGGAGGCCGGGGTGGCGCAGGCGCAGGCCACCCTCGCCCAGCAGCGGGCGGCATACGAGCAGGCGCAGCGGGACGCGGATCGTCTCACGGCGTTGCAGGCGCGAGGGACCGACTTCGTGACCGAGGCGGAGGTTGAGCAGGCGGTGACAAACGCCGAGGTCCAGCACCGGCTCTTCGAGGCTTCGGAACATTCCGTGCAGCAGGCGGAGGCAAACCTCGACCAGGAGCGTGACCGGCTAGGGAAGACGACGATCCGGGCGCCCATGTCGGGCCGGATCACGCGGCTCAACGTCGAGCGCGGCGAGACCGCAATCGTCGGGACGATGAACAATCCGGGAAGCCTGCTCCTCACCGTCGCGGACCTGTCCGTCATGGAGGCCGTGATCGAGGTGGACGAAACGGACGTGCCCGACATTACCATCGGCGACTCCGCGTATGTCGAGATCGACGCCTTCCCCAACCAGCGTTTCGTGGGGACCGTCACCGAGATCGGCAACAGCTCGATCGTCCCCCTTAATCCCGCCACGTCCGGAGGTTCGGCCCAGGCGATCGACTTCGAGGTGCGCATCGAGCTTCGTGAGCCGCCCGAAGGGATCCGGCCGGACCTGTCCGCCACAGCGGACGTGATCACGGCCACCCGCGACCAAGTGCCCAGCATCCCCATCACGGCGCTGACGCTGATGGATGCGGACGAATACGAGGAGATCCCGAACGAGAATCTGCCGAGCGCTCCGGGCTCCGACGCGGCGCGGGATATCGAGGGCGTCTTCGTCGTGGAGGGGAACATCGTCCGCTTCCGGCCCGTGGAGATCGGCATCGCCGGAGAGAACTACTTCGAGGTCGTCTCGGGGATCGAACTCGGCACGACCGTGGTCTCCGGCTCGTTCCAGGCGATCCGCGAACTCGGCGACGGGAGCCGGATCCAGATCGACGGGCCGGGGCCCGGGGCCGCCGTCAACGGCGACGGCAGCGAAGGAAGCGACGCCGCGATCAACGGGGAGGACGGACGATGAGCGCGAACGGCCAGATGACGTCGATGATCGTCACGCGCGATCTCCGGAAGGACTACGTGATGGGCACGGAGACGGTGCACGCGCTGGCCGGCGTGGACATCGAGATCCTCCGGAACGAGTACGTGTCGATCATGGGACCCTCGGGCTCGGGCAAATCGACGCTCATGAACATGATCGGCTGCCTCGACTCCCCGACGAGCGGGGAATACGTCCTCAACGGGCAGGCGGTCCAGGACCTGAGCGACGACAACCTGGCCCGGATTCGAAACCGCGAGATCGGCTTCGTGTTCCAGACCTTCAACCTTCTGCCGCGGGCGACGGCGCTGCACAACGTGGAGTTGCCGCTGATCTACGCGGGGGTGTCGAGCAAGGACCGGCAGCGGAGGGCGGCGCACGCGCTCGAGATCGTGCAGTTGGCCGACCGGATGGACCACAAGCCCAACGAGTTGTCCGGCGGTCAGCGCCAGCGCGTGGCCATCGCGAGGGCGCTCGTCAACGACCCCTCGATCCTCCTCGCGGACGAGCCGACAGGCAACCTCGACTCCTCGACCTCCGAGGAGATCATGGATGTCTTCGACACGCTCCACGAGAACGGCCAGACCATCATCATGGTCACGCACGAGTACGACATCGCGGCCCGCTCCCAGCGCGTGATCACGCTCGTCGACGGCAAGGTCGAGGCGCAGATGTCGGTGGACTACTACCTCGCGCGCGGCCTCCAGCAGCCCACGGCGGCTCCGGCCGCGGCGGACCCGCCGGCGAGCCCGGAGGCCGAGACCGAGCCCGAGACGTCCCCGGAGGCCGAGCGCGCTCAAGCACCGTCCCTGAAGGCCGACGCCGCTCCAGCGCCGACGCTGGAGCCTGCTCCGGCACCGCCGCCGACAGCCGCTCCGGTGGACCCGGTGCCGCCGGAGGCCGCGCCTCCCGCCCCGGGAACGCGGCGTCCCATTTCGAACCCCTGGGCGCCCCCGCCCACGCCGCCCGCCGATGGCGGCCGCTAGCGGCCGCGCGACGCTCCGCCGATGAGATTCTGGGAGGGCATTCGCCTGTCGCTGCAACAGGTATGGACGCAGAAGCTGAAGTCGTTCTTCGCGCTCCTCGGCATCATCATCGGGATCACGTTTCTAATCGCCGTGATCACGATCGTTGAGGGCTTGAACAGCTATGTGCGCGACGATTTCGCGGGTTCCCTCTTCGGCGTGAATACGTTCACGGTCGTGCGGCGTCCGCAGATCACCACTGGTCGCATCGATGAGGCCGAGCGACGCCGGCAGCGCCGCAATCCCCAACTCACCATGGAGGACGTGGCGGTCGTGCGAGACGCGGCGCCCGACGCCCAATACCTGGCCTACTACGCGCGAGATGTCGCGGGCTCGGCTCGCTACGGGCAGTACGAGCGACGCAATGTCCTCATGGTCGGAGGTTCGCCGGAATACGAGGCGGTCCAGGGGTGGAAGGTGGTGGATGGGCGGGGGCTGACGCCGATCGATGACCAGCAGGCGCTTCCCGTCGCGGTCATCGGCGCCCAGATCGCCGAACGGCTCTTCCCCACGACATCGCCCATCGACAAGCGCATCCGGGCGGGCGGGCACGGCTTCAGGGTCGTCGGCGTGCTGGAGGCCGAGGGTGGCTTTGTGGGGAATCTGCGCGATGCGGCCATACTCGTTCCCTTCGAGACGTTTCAGCGCACGGTGGCGCGTCGGCGGCTGGAGGTCGACGGGATCACCGTCAAGATGGGATCGATCGACGAACTCGAGCCGGCCATGGCGGAGGTGGAGGGCGCGATGCGCTCCAACCGGCGCCTGCGGCCCTCCGAACCGAACAATTTCGGCATCGACACGTCGAGCGGGCTGCTCGATGCGTGGGAGACGATCAACCGGGTGCTGATGACGGCGCTCCCCGGGCTGGTCGGGATTTCGCTCGTGGTGGGCGGCATCGTGATCATGAACATCATGCTGCTCTCGGTCACGGACCGGACGCGCGAGATCGGGCTCCGCAAGTCTCTCGGAGCTCGGCGCCGCGACGTCCTCTTTCAGTTCCTGACCGAGGCGTCGACGCTCTCGATCGTGGGGGCGGCGCTCGGCATCGGGACCGGATTCGGGCTCGCGTTCATAATCGAGCGACTCTGGTCGCTCCCGACAGCGGTCTCGGTTCCGGCGATGATCATCTCCCTAATGCTCGGGCTCGGCGTCGGAATCGCCTCCGGACTCTACCCGGCGTATCGGGCGGCGCGGCTCGACCCGATCGAAGCCCTCAGGTTCGAGTGAGGCTGCGATGAGCGGGCGCGGGCGCGGCATGGGGTTCATCGCGACGGTCACCGAGGGGATCGCCGTCGCCTTCGACTCGCTCGGGGCGAACAAGGTACGGAGCGGTCTCACGATCCTCGGGGTGACGATCGGAGTCCTCGTCGTCATGGTCATGGCGGCGGTGATCACCGGGATCAACCGGAGCTTCTCGGAGTTGATGGCCCCTGAGGGGGTCACGACCTTCTGGGTGGCGCACTTCGACTTTTCCTCCATGCAGATCAGCGGTCCGCTGGAGGAAGGCGAGGACGCCTTCTTCAAGAACCCTCCGCTCGAGCCTGAATGGACGAAGGAACTGGGCCGGATCGAGGGGATCCGGAGCGCGGCGCCGATCGTGGACCTCGCGGGGTCGGGATACGAGGCCTCCTCCGGCGGCGACCGGGTCGAGATCGGACTCTACGGAGTTGGCGCCGACTACATCGAGATCTCGGGCGGAGATATCATCGCGGGCCGCTGGTTCACGCAGTCGGAGGCCGACCGGCGCGCTGCGGTCACCGTGATCGACTCGGCCACGGCGGTGGAGCTGTTCGGCACGCGGGATCCGATCGGACGGGACATCCGCGTCAGCCGGGGCAGCGAGAACGCGAGGGTCCGCGTGGTCGGCATCTACAGGGTGCCCGCCAATCTCTTCGCCGGCCTGGTTTCGCACTACGTGTGGATGCCCTTTGCGACGGCCGACAAGCTGCTGCGGGTATGGGATCGGCAGATCAGCTTCGTCGTGCGGCCGGAACCGGAGACGGAGCTGCAAACCGCGCTCGACGCGACCCGCGCCCGTATGCGGCAGTTGCGGGGATTGCAGATCGGCGAGGAAGACGACTTCGCCATCATGACTCCCGATCAGATGATGGCGCTCTGGGGCCAGCTGACGAACGTGCTCTTCGCCGCCATGGTCGGCCTGTCGAGCATCGGGCTCATGGTCGGTGGTGTCGGCGTCATCGGCATCATGATGATCTCCGTCACGGAGCGGACCCGCGAGATCGGGCTCCGCAAGGCGATGGGCGGACGCCGCCGGGACATCATGTGGCAATTCCTCGTGGAAGCGGCCACGCTCACGCTGCTCGGCGGGGCGACGGGGATGGTGCTCGGAGGCGGGCTCGTGTGGATCGTGAACCAGGCCACGCCGCTCACCGCCGTCGTGCCGATGTGGTCGATCGTGGCCGCGCTGGCGGCCTCGATTCTGACCGGTATCGGCTTCGGACTCTACCCGGCCTCCCGGGCCGCGGGTCTGGACCCCATCGACGCGTTGCGTTACGAGTAGTCCTCTCCCGCGGCGTTAAACGCGCGACCTGACTCCGGCACGCGACGGAAGCCGCGGGCGATGGGGAGGCGCGTATGACCGCTCGTGGCGGCATGGGCTTCTTGTCAACGGTCACCGAAGGGATCGCGGTCGCCTTCGACTCGATCGGCGCCAACAAGGTTCGGAGCGGCCTCACGATCCTGGGCGTCACCATCGGCGTGCTCGTCGTCATGGTGATGGCGGCCGCGATCACCGGCATCAACAAGAGCTTCGAAGACGCGATGTCGCCGAACGGCGTCGAGACGTTCTACGTGGCGCACTGGGACTTCACGTCGGGGGGCTTCGGTGGCGGCCCTCTGGGCGAGGAGGAGCCGGACCTGTTCCGGAACAAACCCCTCGATCCGCGGTGGGCCAGGGACCTCGGACGCATCCCGGGCATCCGGAGCGCATCTCCGTTCGTCGAACTCACCGGCGATTTCGGTCCGGGGGCCTTCGAGGCGAGCGTCGGATCGGATCGTGTCGAGATCTCGTTCTACGGGGTCGGGGCCGACTATCTCGAGATCTACAGCGGCGACTTCATCTCGGGCCGCTGGTTCACGCACCCCGAGGCCGAGCGGCGGGCGCCCGTCGCCGTGATCGATTCCACCGTGGCGGCCGACCTGTTCGGGTCGCTCAATCCGCTCGGCCGCGAGATCCGGATCGGCGAAGGCAGCCGCGGAGCCATGTTCCGCGTGGTCGGCGTGTACCGCGTGCCGGCCAACCTGTTCGCCGGCCTCGCGTCGCACTACGTGTGGGTACCGTTCGCGAGCGCGGACAAGCTGCTGCCCGTCTGGGACCGGGCCGTCAGCATCATCGTGCGGCCGGAACCCGAAGCCGACCTTCAGATGGCGCGCGACGCGACGCACGCGCGGATGCGGCAGCTTCGCCAACTGGAGCCAGCCGAGGAGGACGACTTCGCGGTGCTGACCCAGGAGCAATTGCTGAATCTCTGGGGTCAACTGACAAACGTCCTGTTTGCGGCGATGCTCGGGTTGTCGAGCATCGGGCTCATGGTGGGGGGGGTCGGCGTGATCGGGATCATGATGATTTCCGTGACGGAGCGGACGCGGGAGATCGGGTTGCGGAAGGCGATGGGCGGACGGCGGCGGGACATCATGTGGCAATTCCTGGTCGAGGCGGCCACGCTCACGCTGCTGGGCGGAGCGACCGGGATGCTGATGGGCGGCGCAATCGTTTGGGTCGTGAACGCGCTCACGCCGCTCCCGGCCGTCGTGCCACTGTGGTCCATCGTGGCGGCCCTTGCGGCATCGGTGCTCACCGGGATCGGTTTCGGACTCTACCCGGCTTCGCGGGCCGCAGCGCTGGATCCGATCGAAGCGCTGCGCTACGAGTAGGCGACCGAAAGGCGAGCGGCTGACCGCCCGATGACCGAACAATCTCTGGACCTCCTTGCGATCGCGGCGCATCCGGACGATGCGGAACTCACCTGCGGCGGGACGCTGGCCCGTGCCGCGGAACAGGGATACCGGACGGGGATCCTGGACCTGACCCGGGGCGAGATGGCCTCGCGCGGGACTCCGGAGTTGCGGGCGGAGGAGGCGGACCAGGCGGCGGCGGCGCTGGGCGTCGGGGTCCGGGTCAACGCCGGGCTCCCGGATGCGCGACTCGAGAACTCGCAGGAGGCGCGGCGGATCGTCGTCGGACACCTGCGGGACCTCGCTCCGGCGACCGTGATCCTGCCGTATCCGCGCGGCCGTCATCCGGATCATCGGGTCGCCTCCGAGCTCGCCCGCGATGCCTGTTTCCTCGCGGGACTGCGGGAGTACGAAGGCGGCCCGGGGCGGCGGCCGGAGAAGATCCTCTACGCCATGGCGTATCGGGAGGACGCGGTGAAACCGACCTTCGTCGTCCCGCTCACCGAAGAGCAGTTCCAGCGCAAGGTCGAGGCGGTGCGGTGCTACGCGTCACAGTTCGAGGGCTCGACGGCGGCGGGCGAGATCTTCCCCACCGGACAGCCGCTCGTCGAACGCATCGAGACAGCGTCGCGGCACTACGGCTCGCTGGTCCGGGCGCCGCACGGGGAACCGTTCCATACGGATGAGACGATGCGCGTGAGCGATGTCACACGCCTCGGAGTCCGCTCGTTGTAAGAAGGCGCTGGAGCCGTCAGCCGCAGCGAACCTCGACGAGGAGCCGCTTCCAGCTCGGGACCGACTCGGCGCCCACCTTGATCACCTGCACGCGTGCCGCGCCGCCGCGCCGCATCCAGGGGGCGAGCCAGGCGCCGATTTCCCTCGGGAGGTGGCCGACCGGATCGCCATCGCGGATGTGGACCCAGACATCGTCGGGTTCGCCTCCGGGCGGGTCGGGGATGAGGAGGAGTTCCTCCTGCGGGCTTACCGTGTCGAGGTGGCGGGCGCGGTCTTCGAAAGCGAGTCCGTGTACGGTGGTGCGGAACACCGGGGCCCCGAGCGGTGGTATGCTCTGCTCGTCGGACGTGGGCCCTGTGGGGCTTGGCGCCGGGGGGGTCGGCCCCGGCGCGGAACGTGGTGGCTCCATGTACTCCATCCCGAGTTGCGGCGTTGTTTGAAGCTTCGACACAATAGACGCTCTCTGCTCGACGGGCGAATCCGGACCGAAAACGACGATGACACAGCGGGAAGAAGAGAGACTCTACCTCGACTACGCGGCGACCTGGCCCATGCGGCCGGAGGTATGGGAGGCGATGGGAGCGGAGCTGCGGCACGGCTTCAATCCCGCGAGCGCCCATGCCCCGGGACGGCGGGCCCATCGCTGCCTCGAGGTCGCGCGCGGGCGGATCGCGGATCTGCTCGGGTGCGCGCGGTCATCCATCTACTTCACGGGCGGTGGCACGCAGTCCGACAACCTCGCGATCCTCGGCTTCGTGCGGTCGAATCCGGGGCGGAGTCCGCGCGTGTTCGTGTCCGAGATCGAGCACAAGGCATGCCTCGAGGCGGGGGACCGCGGCGCGGTGGAGGGAGCCCGCGTGGCGCGGATTCCCGTGGACGGGTCGGGGACGATCGACCTCGGATGGCTGCGGCGGGAACTCGCGGCGGACCCGGACGCGCCGACGCTGATTTCGGTGATGTGGGCGAACAACGAGATCGGCACGGTCCAGGCGATGGGGGAGATCGTCGAGCTGGGCCACGAGTACGGGGCGCTCGTACACACGGACGCCGTGCAGGCCCTGGGGAAGGTGGACTGCGATCTGGAGCGGACGCCGGTCGATCTTCTCTCGGCTACGGCGCACAAGCTCGGCGGGCCCGTGGGGATCGGCCTCCTCTACCTGCGCCCGGGGGTGACGCTTGAGCCGCTGAGCTACGGGGGCGGCCAGGAACGGTCCATGTGGCCGGGCACGCAGAACCCGATCGGCGCGACGGGTTTCGCGGCCGCACTCGCGCTCGCGCTCGAGGACCGCGAGGCAGAGGTCGCACGCTGGACTGCGCTGCGGGATCACCTCGAGGCGCGGATCCGCGCGGAGATCCCCGACGCCCGGATCCATGCCGGCGACGCGCCGCTGCGGATGCCGAATCTCGTCAGCATCGGGATCCCGGGGTGTGACAGCGGAGCCGTGCTCGTCTCCCTCGATTTCGAGGGGATCGCGGCCTCGGGCGGATCGGCCTGCGGTTCCGACTCGAGCGTCGGCTCCGACGTGCTGGACGCGATCGGGATCACCAGCGACGTCCCGTACGCGGCCGTGCGCTTCAGCTTCGGCCACGACACGTCCCGGGCGGACGTCGACGCGGCGGCGGATGCGCTGGCCCGGGTGGCCGCGCGGGTCGTCGCCATCACGGCCTGAGATCGCGCATCCATGATCGCCCCGAACCGCCTCGCGGACTCCGTGCTCGTCGCCATGTCGGGCGGTGTGGACTCGTCGCTCACCGCGGCGCTGCTGGCGCGCGAGGGCCGCCCGATCATCGGCGTGACGATGAAGACCTTCTGCTACACCGGCAGCGAGGGCCCCACGCGCACCTGCTGCGGCCTCGACGGGATCGCGGACGCCAAGTCCGTCGCCGCCCAGCTCGACATGCCGCACCACGTGTTCGACGTGGAGGAGGAGTTCACGCGCGACGTGATCGACGACTTCGTGTCGGAGTACGCGGCCGGCCGCACACCGATCCCGTGCGTCCGCTGCAACAGCTTCACGAAGTTCCGGGACCTCCTCGTGCGGGCGGACGCGCTGGACTGCCGCTGGCTGGCGACGGGGCACTACGCGCGCGTGGTCCGACCCCGCTCCGGCCCTCCGGAACTCCACCTCGGCGCGGATGACCACAAGGATCAGACGTACTTCCTGTGGGGGATGCCCCGCGAGGCGCTCGACCGTCTGCTCCTGCCGGTCGGCGAGCTGACGAAGCCACAGGTCCGCGCGGAGGCGCGGCGGCTCGGCCTCGACACGGCGGACAAGCCGGAGTCGTTCGAGATCTGCTTCGTCCCCGACAACGACTACGCCGGGGTCCTGCGCCGGTACCTGCCGGAGGACCACCCTGCCCTCTCACCCGGCGCCATCCGCTTCGAGGACGGCTCCGATGCGGGCGAGCACCCGGGCTACGCACACTACACCGTGGGACAGCGCAAGGGGCTCCCGGGCGGCCTTCCCGAACCGATGTTCGTGCTCGAGATCCGGCCGGAGTCGCGCGACGTCATCATCGGGCCGCGGGCCTCCCTGGCCCGCTCGCGCATCGGCGCCGAGGGTGCGAACTGGCTGGCCGAGCCTCCCGACGGGGGCGAGCGCATCGGGGTGCGGATCCGGCATGGTGCCGCGATCGTCGAGGCGGAGGTCATCGAGGCGACGCCGACGGGCTTCTCGCTGGAGCTGCCCGTGCCGCAGTCGGCCATCACGCCGGGCCAGAGCGCCGTGCTCTACCGGGACGATCTCGTCCTCGGCGGCGGCGTCATCGTCTCAAACTGACGGCCGGCGCAAGGCGCTGGCGGCCAGCGCCAAGGCGCGGGGCGCGGGTCAGTAGGAGAGGCCCTCCTGTTTCGCGAGATCCTGGACCGTCTTCAGGCCCTCGCCGGAGAGGTCGGGCGTTTCCACGACGACCTTGACGAGCTGGTCGCCCCGGTTGTCGCCGCGCCGGATGCCCTGGCCCCTTATCCGGAACGTGGTGCCGCTCTGCGTGCCCGGCGGGATTCTGAGCACGACCTTGTTCCCGCCGATCGTCCTCACCTTCACCTTCGAGCCGAGGATCGCCTGCGCCACGTTGATCGGCACCTCGCAGGCGAGGTCGAGCCCGTCGCGGGTGAAGAAGCGGTCGGGGTCGACCTGGAACTTGATGATGAGGTCGCCTGCGGGGCCGCCGCCCGGACCGCGTTCGCCCTTGCCGGAGATGCGGACGCGCGAGCCGCTCTCCACCCCCGCGGGCACCTTGACGCTGAGCTTGCGCCGCGTGTTCACCTGGCCGCGCCCGGAACAGCTCGAGCACGGCGTCTCCGGCACCATCCCTCGGCGCATGCACACCGGGCACGGGCGCGTGACGGAGAACCCGCCCTGCCCGAACGTGACCTCGCCCTTGCCATCGCACTCGGCGCAGCGTACCAGCGACGTGCCGGGAGCGGCGCCATCCCCGTCGCACGTCGCGCACTCCTCGTTGATCGGCACCGTGACCGCGACCCGGCCGCCCCGCGCCGCCGTGCGGAGCGGCACCGTGACCAGGTATTCGACGTTGCGGCCCCGCTTCGGCCCCTTGCTCTCCGGCTTCGCCTTCTTCCCGAAATCGAAGATCGAGGAAAAGATGCCGCCGATGCCGCCCAGGTCGGACAGATCCTCGAACTTGAAGTTGCCCGCGCCGCCGGGGGCTCCGCCCGGCTGGCCGGGCCCGAATGCGCCGAGGCCGCCGTACTTCCGCACGCGGTCGTACTTCTTGCGCTTGTCGGGATCGGAGAGGACGCCGTGCGCCTCCGATACCTCCTTGAACTTCTCCGTCGACCTCGGATCGCCCGCGTTCGCGTCCGGGTGGTGCTCCTTCGCGAGCTTGCGGTAGGCCTTCCGGATCTCGTCCTCGCTCGCGTTCTCCGCGACCCCGAGAATCTTGTAGTAATCCTTCGCCTGCGTCGCCATCGGATCAGGAAGCTTCCGCTTCGTGGCGGTAGACCGTGACGCGCGCGGGGCGAAGCAGCCGGTCGCCGAGCCGGTATCCGATCAGGACGACGTGCGACACGAGTTCGTCCTGCTCCGGGTCGTCCGTCGGGGTCATCATCAGAGCGTCGTGGAGGTTGGGATCGAAGCGCTCGCCTACGGGGTTCACCGGTTCCACGCCGTTGTCGGAGAGGACCTTCGCGAACTTCCGGGCCACGAGCCCGATCCCCTCGTGCAGGGCCTCCGTCGTCGTGCCCTCGAGCGGCGTGTCGGCCACGCGCTGCAGGTCATCCATCGTTTCGAGCAGCTTGCCGGCGAGTTCCGCGCGCGCCCGCTCCCCCGCATCGCCCAACTCGCCCCTCGTCCGGCGCCGGAAGTTGTCGAACTCCGCGGCGAGCCGGAGGTGGCGGTCCTGCAGCGCCGCGAGTTCCTCCGCCGGCCCGAGATCCTCGCCGGACTCGGGCGGACCGACCTCGTCCACGTGCCCGGGAGTCTCCGGCGCAGGCGCATCGGGCTCGGCGGCGTCGCCGGCGGCCTCCGGAGCGACGTCCTCCGGAGCGGTATCCTCCGGCGGCGCGCTCTCCATTTCCTGTTCCAGATCCCTCGTTCCCATCGAATATCCTCGAGTGTGCTCGTCAAAGCCGCGAATCCAGCCAGCGCATCGCTTCCAGCGCGGCAGCTTCCCGGATCTCGTCCCGGCTCCCCCCGAAGCGGTGGCACCGCGCGTCGCGGGAGGGGCCGTCGTGGGCGATCCACACCGTGCCCACGGGCTTCTCGGCGGATCCCCCCGAGGGCCCGGCGATTCCCGTGACGGCGATGGACCAGGTGCTCTCCGCCACGCGCCGCGCCCCGGCGGCCATCTCCTCCGCCACCGCCCGCGAAACGGCGCCGTACCGGTGGAGCGACGCCTCCGACACCTTCAGCAGCTCCCTTTTGGCGTCGTCATCGTAGCTTATCAGCCCACCCCACAAAACCTTCGACGCTCCGGGTACAGCCGTGAGGGCGGCGCCGATCAGGCCGCCCGTGCAACTCTCGGCGAGCACCAGGGTGTGACCCCTCTCCCGCAGGCCTTCGATGAGCGTCGCGGCGGCCTCGACCAGCGACGGACCGCCCTTACGAATGGCGACCCGCCATGAGGCGCGAAAACGTGCCCAGATAGGTCACGGCGGAGGCCAGGGTGAGCAACACGGCGAGGGTGAGAAAGGTCGTCGTGAACCATCCGTGGAAGGCGGAGAACCACTGCCACGCCCGGCCGCCGGGGGCCACGAAGCCGGGCGTCAGGAACGCGACCCAGAGGATCGCGGAGCCGATGAAGATGTTCTGCGCGAGCGCCTTCCTCTTTCCCAGGATCTGCGCCGCGACGATCCGCCCGCGCCGCGCGGCGAAGGAGCGGAGCAGCGTGATCAGCGCCTCGCGCCCCAGGAAGATGACAATGGCCCAGAGCGGAATGACGCGGAACAGGGGGAGAGACGGGCTTCCCGCCTGCCCGAGATTGATGCTGTAGACGGGGATGAGGGCGGCGACGAGCAGCAGTTTGTCCGCCAGCGGGTCGACGATCTTGCCGAAGGAGGTCACCTCGCCGCGGGCTCGGGCCAGGTGTCCGTCCCACAGATCCGAGAGCGCGGCGAGGACGAACACGACGAACGCGATCATGCGCGGCGCCGGACGAGGTTGCAGGAGCAGCGCCGTCACGACGGGAGCCGCGAGAATCCGGCCCGTGGTAATCGTGTTCGGGAGATTCAGTGTGGGTCTCCGCTCTCCAGGACCTCGTCGCTCGCGAGCACGCTCTCGAGACTCTCCAGAACCGCCGTCGCGCGCTTGCGGAGGAGCGGTCGCTCCTCCCATGCCAGATAATCTCTCAACAGCGGCAGATCGTCCACGGACGGGTGCGACTTCAGGTATCCGAGGGCGGCCAGGCGCCGGAGCGGATGCGGACTGAACAGTTCGCGCCGGTGGCGGCGCATCTGATCCCGCGCGAGATAGATCCCGAGGCCGACGGCCGCGGCGGCGCCCAGCAGGGCCGCGGCCGCGATCTTCCAGCCCGTCGCGGAACGGCGGTCCGCATCTTCGTATTCGATTCGAGTCGTCATCGCTGCTACATCTCCCGTCGGCCGGCGAAGGCTTCGGCGATCGTCACTCCGTCGGCGTACTCGAGGTCCCCCCCCACGGGCAGCCCGCGCGCGAGGCGTGTGACCGTGACATCGGCGGCCGAGGCGAGCAGGCGCTGCAGGTACGTCGCCGTCGCCTCTCCCTCGACGCTCGCGTTCGTCGCGATGATCACCTCCCGGATCGGGGTGTCGAGACGCCGAAGCAGGGCCCGGATATTCAGGTCATCGGGCCCCACCCCATCGAGAGGGGACAACCGTCCGCCAAGTACATGATACTGCCCCGCGAAGTTCCCCGAGTTCTCGATCGCCGGAATGTCCGAGGCCTCCTCCACGACGCACACCTGCGCCGGGTCGCGCCTCGGACTGCTGCAGTATTCGCACGGGTCCATGTCGCTGAGGTTGCCGCAGATGCCGCACACGCGGACCTCGGCCGCGATCCGTTCCAGGGCCCGTGCCAGGCGCCGGGTATCGTCCTTCGAATTCCTGAGAAGGTGATACGTGAGGCGCCGCGCGGTCTTGCGACCGATCCCGGGGAGCCGGCCGAATTCGCCCACGAGCGCTTCGATGGCGTTCACGGACCGCCGAGGATGTTGCCCAGACCCGGCAGCGGCAGGCCTCCCGCAGCCTGACGCATTTCACTCTCCATTCGGTCCTTCGCCCGCCGCTGCGCCGCGGAGGCCGCGGCGACGATGAGGTCCTCGAGCATCTCGACCTCTTCCGGGTCCACGACGGCGGGGTCGATGGAGACGCCCTTGATGTTCCCCTGGCCATCCACCGTCACCTCCACCATCCCGCCGCCGGAAGCCGCGACCATCGTCTCGCGCTCGAGCTTCTCCTGCATCTCGCTCATGCGCGACTGCATTTGCTGACTGAGCTGAATCAACTGCTGGATGTTTACGCCGTCCACTCCGATTCTCCTGTTCTCCTACTCCTTCAGGGTGAGGTCGAGTTCCTTCACGGCTTCCCGCAGCTGCGGGTTTCCGTCCAGCAGCCGCTCGACCCGCGTCCGGGCCGCTTCCCCGGCGGTCATGCGGCCGCCCTTGTGGTCGACGATCGCGAATCTGACGGTCGGCAGTCCCAGGCGTTCCGCGAGATTCGCGCGGAGGGCGCCGGAACGCGAATCGTCCTTCAGCAGTTCCTCAAGCTCCTCGCGCCACCCGGCCTGGACCCGGAGCCGAAGCTCGTCCTTCACGAGGCCGGCGACCTCGGTGCCGCGCAGAGCCAGCCCGGACATGCCGCCCAGCCCCTGCGTCTCGGCGACCGCCGCCGCCCACGCATCGCGGACGGGGGATGACGGCGCCGTCTCTCCGGCGTCGGCGGGCGGCGGCGGGGGCGGCGCGGACTGCCGGGCCGACGCGCGCTGCGGGGGCGCCGCGGAGGGCGCGGGCTGCGGGGCCGGCGACCGGTCCGCGGAAGCGGGAGCGGGCCGAGAAGGACGTTTCTCGCGCTGGTGCCGGGGCGGGTTCGGCGTTCGCGTCCGGGACGCGGGCTCGCCGTCGGGGGCGCCGAGGGCCGCCAGGAGTTCCTCGAGTTCGACGGTCGATTCCATGCGGACGAGACGCAGGAGCAGGACCTCGAGCTGGATGCGCGGCTGGGAGGACCGGTGGAGCATGCCGGAGGCCTCGAATTCGCTGAGGGCGGCGAGCATCCTAAGCAGGTCCGCCGGCACCAGGGCCTCGGCGGCGGCGAGGAAACGCCCCCGCGACTCGGGCAGGAGTTCGACCGCCTCGGCGTCCGGATCGAGCCTCAGCACCAGGAGGGTGCGCAGCGCGTCGCCGAGTCCGCGCAGAAACTCCGCGGGGTCGTGCCCATCGTCGAGGAGGTCCTGGACGAAGGCGAACACCCCGGCCCGATCCCCGTTCGCCGCAATCTCGAAGAACGCCAGGTATCGATCTTCGTCGACGAGCCCGAGCATGCGGCCGACGTCCGCGAGTTCCACCGCGTCGCCACGGAAGGAGAGCACCTGGTCGAGGGACGAAAGCGCGTCGCGGACGCCGCCTTCGGCCCGGCGCGCGATCGCCCGCAACGCCGCCGACTCGGCCGCGATGCCCTCCGCCTCGAGCACCGTCTCCAGCCGGCCCGCGATGTCGCGGACGGAGACCCGCCGGAAGTCGAATCGCTGGCACCGGGACATGACGGGAGCCGCGCCGCGCTCGATCTTCTGCGGCTCGGTGGTGGCGAAGGCGAAGATCACGCGTGGCGGCGGTTCCTCGAGGATCTTCAGAAGCGCATTCCACGCATCGCGCGTGAGCATGTGCGCCTCGTCGAGGATGTAGACCTTGTAGCGCTCCTCGCTCGTGGGCGCGTAGGCGGCCCGGCGGCGGAGGTCCCGCGCGTCCTCGACGCCCCGGTGGCTCGCCGCGTCGATCTCCACGACATCGAGCGAGGCGCCGCCGGACCAGATCCGCTCGCACGAGGGACACGTGCCGCACGGTTCGCCGCCGGAGCGGTCGGGGCAGTTCAGGGCCATCGCGAGAATGCGCGCCGTCGTCGTCTTCCCGACCCCGCGCGGGCCGCAGAAAAGATACGCGTGGCCGACGCGCCCGGACTCGATGGCGGCCTTCAGCGTGGACCCGATGTGGTCCTGTCCGACCAGCTCCGAGAAGCGTCGGGGCCGGTAGGTTCTGGCCAGCGCGGTGCGGTACAAGGGCTCGTGAGCCATCTGGGTCGGCCGGGGGTCACGGCCCCGGCCGGGTTCGACTCCTTCGGGTCTGAGGGCGCCCGCGTCTCGCGACGCGAGGACGCCGCCGGCGTCGGGCGAACGACCCCAGGCGGGCCGTGGCGACCGTCACACGCTTACCGCTGCTACCTTCACGGTCCTGACGGGATTTACGCGCTCCGGCCCCACGGGCCTGGGGCACCATTATCTTATCGGCCCGCAGGAGCAGCGGCCAGAAAAAACCGTCATGTATCGTCGCCATAGAAGGCTTCCGGGATGTGTTGGACCCGGGACGTTCCGCGGCGATCGACCTCCACCGCGACGATGTCGAAGCGGGCCTCCGCGGCGGCGCCCGGATGGCGGCTGAGCCACGCTCCGGCCGCGCGGCGGATCCTGCCGCGCTGGGCGCGGGAGAGCGCCTCCTCGGGCGCCTGCACGCCGGGGCGGCGGGTCTTCACTTCGACGAAGGCCACCGTGTCCCCGTCCCGGATCACGAGATCGATCTCCAGCCGTCCCACGCGCCAGTTGCGGTCGAGGATCTCATATCCCGCGTCCGCCAGGTGGCGCGCGGCGATTCGCTCGCCGAGGCTGCCGAGGCCGCGCTTCGTCGGGGGCCGGGCGCCCCGGGCCCCTTCAGCCGTGGGCGGGGACCGGAGCGCGCGCGATCCGCCGGCCGATGGCGTCCGCGATGGCGTGAAGCTCGACCATCAGCGCGTCGAACTGCTCGAACGTGAGAGACTGCTGGCCGTCCGATGCCGCCGTCGGGGGATCGGGATGGACTTCGAGGATGAGCGCGTCCGCGCCCGCCGCGACGGCGGCGCGGGCCATCGGTCCGACCTTCGACCGGGCCCCCGTGCCGTGGCTGGGGTCCGCGACGATCGGGAGGTGCGACAACTCGTGGATCGTCACGATGGCGGTGAGGTCGAAGAGGTTCCGCGCGTGCGTGTCGAAGTTGCGGACGCCGCGCTCGCACAGCATCACGCGCGATTCGCCCTCGGCCACGATGTACTCCGCAGCGAGCAGCAACTCCTTGATCGTCGCGGACATCCCCCGCTTGAGGAGGACCGGCTTGCCGGCGCGGCCCGCCGCCCGCAGCAGCGAGTAGTTCTGCATGTTCCGCGCGCCGATCTGGATGACGTCGGCGTATTCCGCGACGAGGCCCATGCTCTCCGTGTCCAGCGCCTCGGTGACGACGGCGAGGCCGGTCTCCTCCCGCGCGCGGGCGAGCAACTGCAGTCCCTCCTCCCCCAGCCCCTGGAACGAATAGGGCGAGGTCCGCGGCTTGAAGGCTCCGCCGCGTAGCGCGGTCGCCCCGGCTTCCGCGACCCGGTGCGCGGTCTCCAGAATCTGTTCGCGCGATTCCACGGAGCACGGACCGGCCATGACGACGACGTCCTCCTCGCCGATCCGCACGCCGTTGGACAGTTCGACGATCGTGTCCTCGGGCCACCACTCCCGGCTGACCTGCTTGTACGGGGGCGACACGTGGATGACGCGGAGCACGCCCTCGATCCCCACGAGCCGGCTCTCCTCGACGCGCCCATCGTTGCCGACCAGACCCACGGTCGTGCGCTGGGCGCCCGGCATGGGCCGGGCCCGATATCCCATATCCTCTATCGCGCGGACCACGTCCTCGACCTGCCCGTCCGTGGCGCCGTGCTTCATGACCACCAGCATTGGTCCCCCTGTGGGTGGATTTCGCCCGTTGCGCACGCTCCCGGCGCGGCAGGGCCGTGACTCCCCGGTCCGCTCCCCGCGGCGCCGGCAGGAGCAGGATACTCCACTGGCGTCACCCGTTCGTCAACGAGACGCCGAGTCCCTCCCTCGCGACGCACGTAGCGCCGGCGTATCCGGCCTCGGCCACGAGACGGGGAACGTCGTGACCCGTGCGGAGGTGCGGGTAGATGTGCGTGAGCACGAGAAGACGCGGGCGCGCGACGGCCGCCAGCTCGGCGACGCGCGCGGGCGACAGGTGGTTGTCCGTCGCCTGCGAATCGGGGAGCGAGCACTCGCAGACGAGGGCGTTCACGCCGCGCATGAACGACCCCAGTTCCGTGGACGGCCCCGTATCGCCCGTGTAGCCGAAGCTGAACGCCCCGCCATCGAGGCGCCACGCGACGCTCTCCGCGGTGTGCGGCGTCTTGTGGGCTTCGAGCCGCGGACCTCCGCTCAGCTCGCGCACCTCCCCCGGCGGGAGTTCCTCGACGAGGACGGGGAAGCCGGGATCCAGGACGAAGTCCCCGCAGGCGCCGGCAAGCTTCTCGAGGAACCCGCGCGTGCCCGCGGGCCCCCACACCGTGAGCGGCCGGGTGCGGGGGTGGGCGAGACCGTGTTTCAGCGCGAAGAAGAGTCCCGGGAGCGCGCCGACGTGATCCGCGTGAAAGTGGGTGATCGCGAGGTCGGTGATCTTCCCCCACGGGAGGCCGAGCCGGGCCAGCGCCTGCAGTGCTCCGGGGCCGCAGTCGAAGAGGACGCGCATGCGTGCCGCGGATTCCGGGTCAGCGGACGAGACCCAGTAGGAGGAGGCCGCCCGGTCCGCTTCCGGGACGACGGTCCCGCACCCGACGACGATGAGTTCATCCGCCGCCGCGCCGTCCGGCGCGTCTCGCGCGGGTTCCGCCTCGTTCACGCCACCTGCGTGGCGGAGTTGAACTCCACGCCGACGATCGACGAGACGCCCGCCTCCTGCATCGTCACGCCGTAGATCCAGTCGGCGTTCTCGATGGTCCGCGGATTGTGCGTGATGACGATGAACTGCGTCTCCTCCTTGAATTCCTTCAACATGCCGACGAACCGGAGGATGTTCGTCTCGTCGAGCGGCGCGTCGACCTCGTCAAGCAGACAGAACGGGCTCGGCTTCGCGAGGTAGATCGCGAACAGCAGGGCGAGCGCGGTCAGGGCCCGTTCACCGCCGGAGAGCAGGTGAATCCGTTGCGTCTTCTTGCCGCGGGGGCTGGCCGAGATCTCGATCGGGGAATCCAGGGCATCGTCGGGATTCTCGAACTTGAGGTCGCACTGTCCGCCCTCGAAGAGGGAATCGAAGGTGCGGTGGAAGTTCGTCCTGACCTGCTCGAACGTCTCCATGAGCGCGGAGGTCGCCTCCCGGTTGATGCGTCGGATCGAGGTGCGGAGGTCGTCTCGCGCGCGGGTCAGGTCGTCGCGCTGTCCCGTCAGGAATTCGAGACGCTTCTGTTCTTCCTCGTATTCCTGCTGCGCGAGGAGATTCACCGGGCCGATGCGGGCGATGGAGCGCCGCACGCGCTCGAGCTCCGGTTCCCACTCGGCGGGCTCGGCATCGTCGACCGGGTCGACGCGTTCCCGGAGTTCCGCGAGCGGCGCGTCCCACTCCGCTTCCACGCGGCCCCGAATCGCGGACTCCCCGGCCTCGAGCTGCGTGACTTCCAGTTCGAGCCGATGCCGGGCGTTCACGCGCTCGCGCTCGAGCCGACGCGCCTCGCTCAGCTCCGATTCGAGTCTGTCCAGCCGTGCGCGGCGTTCGGCGATTCGGCGCTCCAGCGCGGCGAGATTCGCTTCACGCCGGGTCCTGGTTTCGAGCGCGGCACCGATGGACGCCTCCACCTCCTCCGACTGCGCCTGACTCTCCGCGATCAGGACGTGGAGCCCATCCACCTCCCGCGCCAGCGTCCGCGACCGCTCCTCCGCGTCGTCGGCGGCCTCCGCGAGGCGGCCCTCCACTCCGCGGCGGTTCTCGACCTCGGCCTCCCGCCGCGCCTGCGCAAGCTCCGCGTCGTGCAGTTCGGCCTTCCCCGTGTCGGCGGCGGCACGGGCGGCATCGGCCTTCTCTCGCGCATCCGCGTATGCGGAGGACAGTCGCGAAACCTTCCCGTCGAGTTCCCCGCCGCGGGCGTCGTCGTCCGCCGAGAGCGACACCTCATCGTCGCTGAACGCTTCCAGTTGTTCGATCCGGCCGGCGAGTTCGCGACGCTCATCTTCCAGCCGGACGAGCCGCGCCTCGGCGGAGGTCCGGTCGGCTTCGGCTTCGCGGCGCGCCGCCTCGGCATCGGACACCGAGCGCTGCAGCGCGTTCACCTGCGCGAGCGCCTCGGCGGCTCCGGCCCCCGACGCCTCCACCGCCTCCCGCGACCGCACGCGGTCCGCTTCCAGCGCCTCCACTTCCGCGCGGAGTGCCTGAAGTTCGGCTCGCCGGCTCAGGAGCCCCTCCGAGGTCGGGCCTCCCACGTAGACGCCGCCCAACCGATCCTGGCGCCGCCCCTCGGAATCCACCCAGGGGTGCGGGCGCGGCGTGAGGTCACCGCTCGACGCGACCTCGATGCCGGCGAGGAGCGCCTTCACCCAGACCGCGCCGGCCCCCTTCGCGTCGACGTGTCGCATGAGCGGCGCGGCGGCCTCAGCCGGCCCCGGGAGCGGGCCCGGATCGAGCGGGAGCACGAGGAGGCCTTCCTCTCCGTCCCGGCGTTCGAGCCACGCCTCGACCGCCCGGACCGCGGCCACGTCGCGCACGACGACGCCGTGCAGGTACGGGCCGAGCTGAGACTCGACCGCCGCCGCCCAGGGAGCGGACACTTCCATGAACTCCGACAGTGCGCCGTGGAGCCCGGGGATCGCGCTCCGGTCCTTCAGCAGTTGGGCCACGGCTTCGGGGAGCAGCGCGCTCGACCCCACCAGAGACCCGAGACTCGAGGCGCGGGCGCGCGCGGCGGCGAGGCGTCCCTCGAGGTCGGCCGCTTCCTCGCGGCCCCGGCTCAGCGCCCCGTCCGCGGAGGACGCGGCCTCACGCGCCGTTCGCAGCCGGTCGCGCGCCTCCTCCTGAGCCCGGCCCGCCTGCGCCTCGCGTCCCGACGCACGCTCCGCCTCCGCCCGAAGTCCGTCCTCCTGGGCCGCAAGCGCGTCGAGGGCGGGCCGTCGCCGCTCGAGTTCCTCGCTGCGGTCGCGGGCCCGCACCTCCTTCACGCTGAGTTCGAGGCGCCAGCGTTCCACCTCGCGGCGCGCCTCTTCGACCGCTTCCCTCGCGGCACCGCGCGCGCGCGCGGCGTCGCGGGCCGTCTCGGCCAGAGCCTCCGCCCGAAGCTCCAGTTGAGCCGCTTCAGCGGCGCCCTCGGCGGCGAGCGACTGCCCCTCCTTCAGGGCGGATCGCGCCTGCCCCACCCGTTCCCGGAGGTCCTCGCGCCGGCGCTCGTTCCGGCGCACTTCCTCCTCGAGCGTCGCCAGCCGGTCGCGCGCGCTCGAAGCTCTCGCCCCGGCGAGGAGGCGGGTACGCTCCAGCTCCTCCACGGCGCGCCTGGCCTCCTCAAGGCGCCGTGCGACACCGGCCCGTTCCCGCTCCATGTCCGTGTACTCCAGGCGAAGCGTTTCCGCCCGGGTCTCCGCCGTACCCAGATCCACATGGTCCGGCCCCGTATCCGGCTCAAGGCGCTCGAGTTCCGCGCGTGCCTCGGCCAGCCGCCGCGTCGTCTCCTCAAGTCGGGCGTCCGCGACGGCGACCTCGAGTTGCAGGAGCCGGGCCCGCAGCTTCGCGTGGCGCTCAGCCCGTCCGCGCTGTTGCGCGAGCGAGCGGACCTTGGACCCCACCTCGATCAGCACGTCCTCGAGCCGCTGCAGATCGCTGTCCGCCTGCTCGAGCCGCCGGATCGCGATCCGGCGGCGGTCCTTGTAGCGCCCGATCCCCGCCGCTTCCTCGAACAGCGTCCGGCGCTCCTCGGCGCGGTCCGAGAGGATCGCGTCGACCATGCGGCCCTCGATCATCGCGTAGGCGTTCGAGCCCAGCCCGGTGTCCCGGCACAGGTCCAGGATGTCCTTGAGCCGGCAGGCCGTTCCGTTGAGCGTGTATTCGCTCTCGCCTCCGCGGTAGACCGTGCGGCCGATCGCGACGTCGGCATACGGCACCGGAAGCACGCCGTCCTCGTTCGAGAGTTCGAGCAGGACTTCCGCCCGGTGGATGGGCTGGCGCGCCTCCGTGCCTCCGAAGATCGCCTCCTCCATGCGGGACCCTCGGATGGCGGTGGGACGCTGTTCCCCCAGAACCCAGCGCAGCGCGTCGGAGAGGTTCGATTTTCCGCAGCCGTTCGGGCCGACGACAGCGGTGATGCCCTGGTGCAGCTCGATCCGCGTCCGGTCGGCGAACGACTTGAATCCGCGCAGCGTCAGGGCCTTGATCTTCAAGCGCGCTCAGGGGGTTGAAGGAGTGGCGGCGCCGCGTCTCACGATGAGTGGCGCGCTTTCGCCGGCGGCGTCGAGTGCATCGCTCATGGGGGTGGCCGCCGCCTCGTTCTCGTACGCGCCGCCGTACACCCTGAAGACCGGCATGCCGTCGAGTGCCGTCTCCAGGCTGTACGCGGGGATGCCGACCGACGCGAGTTGGGCAATCCGCGCCTCCATCCCCGCGCGATCCGTGAACACGCCGAGATCGTACGCGAGTCGCACGGGGCGGAGGAGCCATGCACTCGCCTCCTGGGCCACGCCCACCGCCGCGAGTTCGTCCATGAGGGCGGAAGCCTCCGCCTCGCTCGCGACGGCCCCGGCGAGAATCCGCTGATACCGGACCTCCCGGATCGTGGTGGGGGCCATGAAGTACAGCACGCCTCCGTGAAGTGTCCGGATTTCCGCCACGCGCTCCGCCGCCTCGGCCGGATCGCTGAAGCTCCCGAGGAGGACGGAGTAGGGCCGTTCGGCGGCCGACTGGAAGGCGGCTGCGACCGCAGACTCGTCCGGCGGCGGCGGAATGGAGGCCGGCGCCGCGATCTCCGGCGGAGCCGTCAGCGCGGCGCCCTCCGGCAGGTCCGTCGGCGTGCCCGGGTCTTCGGCGGCCGGGCCGTCCTCCACGGGCGTCGTCTCCGCCGCCGGAACCTCCGCCGGAGCCTCATTCCGGGCCGCGATCATCGACCCGACACGGGAGATCGCGTTGTCGAACCACCCGTTCCTGTACGCCCACAAGTTCCCGACCGCCAACGCCGCGATCGCCAGCGCCGCGACGAGCGGCCCACGCGGGCGGCGGTGCCGGGCTTTCCCGGGTGTCGGTGGAGAGTCCACCGGCGCCGGGTCGGGCCCGGACTCCGGATCGGCCTCGGCGGCCGCCGTGGGCGCGGGCTCCGGCAGGGGTTCGGCGACGTCTTTCACGGACTCCCGCGCGGGCGCGGGCTCCGGCCGGGGCTTGGCCGCGTCTTCCGCGGGCGCCGGCTCGGACCCCGGAGCTGGTGTGGGCGCCACGCTCGACTCGAAGGGTACGTGGCCGTAACACGGCATGCCGTGGTCCTCGAGGGGAACGCTTCCCACGGCGATGTACCCGTCGATGAGATCGATCAGGCCGGGGGAGGGCTGCCCGCGTTCGGACATGACGATGAAGAGCGTCCCGTCCTCCTCCTTAACGCGGGAAACGAAGCGCGCGAGCGCGGGCGATTCCAGCAGACCGACGACGCCTTCCGGCACCTGTCCCGCCGGCAGGTATACGTAGGGGCAGTCCGCGCGCCGCACGGCCACGCGGGCAAGCCGGGACTGGCCCGCGAGGAACTCCGCCATGCCGCGGGACTCGGCCCGTTCGGGCGCGCCGGCCAGCTCATCGAGGGGCGACGGCGCGGATTCGGAATTCAGTACGAGCGTCCGCCCCCGGCGGCGGGCGATGGAGGTCGCGATCGTATCGACGACCGTCGCGCTCCGCCCGGCCTCCGAATGCTCGAAGACGAGCGCCACGATCCGCGCATCCGCGGGCAGTTCCCACGTGAACGGGACGGCGGCGGCGCTCACGGGCCTCGCCTCATCGCCTCATCTCCCTCCTCGTGAATCCACGCGTCGATCCCTCTCTCCCGCCGCAACTCGAGTGCCGCGCCCTCCGCGTCGGACTGCGTCTCGTACGGGCCGACGAGGAGCCGATGCCACATGTCGCCCGCCTCATCCACCCGCCGCAGTACGTGCGTCGAGTAGCCCGAGGCGTCGAGGAGTTCGCGCATCTGCCCGAGCGCCGCCGCCTGCCGCGAGGAGAGCGCGACGGCGTAGAAGCCGCCGGGAAGCTCCGGCAGCGGAGCAGGCGCGAGATCATCGAGGAGTGCCGGGCTCCCGTCCGTCGTCCTCCCGACCCTCCCCACCGTCAACAGTCCGATGCGGCGGCCGGGCGGAACACTGTCGGCAAGTGCGTCCAGTGCCTCCTCGGCATCTTCCAGCGTGTCCTCCGGCACGACGGCGGCGGACGCGACGGGCAGGCGACGCCCCCAGCGGAACGGGAGCCACCAGGCGTCGGCGGGGCCCTCCACGGCGGCGACTCCGCCGTCCGGGCGAAGGAGGCCGAGGCCGCTCTCCGCGGACACCAGGACCGCTCCACCCGGAAGCGCGAGCGGCAGGTCCGCCCGCCACTGTCCCGGCACTGCGTCCAAACCGGCTTTCCCCGCCCTCGCGGACCACGCGTTCGAGCCATCCCAGGCGACGAGCCGGTCTCCCGTCATGCCCGGCCGCAACGCCTCGAGGGGCGCCTCCAGCCGCGACGACCCGAGTTCGCGCCAGTCGTAGCGATCGATGACCGTGAAGCGCGGCCGGTCGACCGACGCCGCGAACACGCGGTGCTGCGAGGGGGAGATGGCCAGAGCCGACGGCGCGCCGCCGATCTCCGCCCCTTCGGCCGGCTCGAGCCCGGGTATCGACCACTCCGTGAGTCCCCGGCCATCCCCGGACGCCGTCACGATCGTCCGACCCCAGCCCGCGAGCGCGACGGGGCCTCTCGTACCGACCTCCCGCGTCGTCGCGGGCCGCGATTCCCCGGCTTCCCATACCGCGAGTTCAGCTCCGTTCGCCCCTTCGACGAGGGCGACGACCCGATCTCCGGCGGCGGGGGCCGCCCAGTGCACGGCACCGTCGGCCGTGACCTCCGCGGTGCCGGTGAGGGTGACGGCGAGGATCCGGTCCCCGGACACGAAGGCGCCCCCGGCGGGAGACGGGATCCAGCGCGCCTCGGCGGATACGTCGGGAAGCGGGGTCTCGGCCTCCACCGGCGAGGTCGTGTAGAGGCGAAGCTGCCTCCCCCGCCGCAGCACGGCGGCCGAACCGAGCGAATGGGCCGCCGTGACGCCTTCAAGCGACAGGCGTCCGGTCCAGCGCACGGTGGACGGGCTCTCGATCGAACGGAACTCCGCGACTCCGCCGCCGCGCGGAATGACGAGAAGTCCGTACCGCTCGAACGACGTGCCGGAGACGAGAGTCGGGCCTTCGAGGGGGGCGGGCTGATCTTCCGGGGGGCTTCCGCAGGCGCCCGACGCACCCCCGACACCCAGCACGAGAAGGAGCGCAGCCGGCAACTTCGCCCCGCACACGACGAAGCGAGAGGAAGAACGATTCATGGCCCTCCAAGCTAGCGCCGTACCTCCGGTCACGGAACGGCCACGAGCCCGGTTCACTCCAGTTCAAAGAGAGGGGCGTCGCCCCACAGCCGCTCGAGCCGATAGAACTCCCTGACCTCGCCCAGGAAGACGTGTACGATGAGACCCACGTAGTCCATCAGCACCCAGCGACCCTTGTTCAGCCCTTCCACGCCGACGGGACGGAACCCGTCCTCGCGCGTTCGATCGAGGATGTTCTCGCTGATCGCTCGGGCGTGCGTGTCGGAGTCACCCGTCGCGATGACGAAGAAGTCGGTGACGTCGGACAGCCCCCGCAGATCGAGAATCGTCGGGAGGCGCGCGTTTCTCTCGAGCGCGGCCTCCGCCACGCTGCGGAGTTCCGGGGAAGGGTCTCCCCTTTCAGAGAGCCGGCGCCACACTTCTTCCAGCGGGAGCGGACCGTGCGTCATCGGTTGCGGCCCGCTATTCCTCGGCGACCACGGACACCTTGAGCGTCGGCTCGATGTCCATGTGGACTCTCACCGGGACCTCGTGTTCGCCGAGGTCCTTGATCGGATCTTCGAGCCGGATCGCGCGACGGTCCACGGCGACGCCCTCCTTCTCCAGTTCGTCCGCGATGTCCGCGGCCGTGACCGAACCGAACAGACGTCCGCCCTCGCTCGCCCTGCGGACGAAGCTCACCGCCCTGCCCTCGAGTTCGCCCGCCAGTTCCTGGGCCGCTTCGCGCTCCCGCTCGGCGGACTGTTCGATCTGGCGCCGCTCCTCCTCGAACCGCCGCCGGTTCCCCTCCGTCGCCGCGAGCGCGATCCCCTGCGGAATCAGGTAGTTGCGCGCATACCCCGGCCGCACGTTCACCATCTCGCCGGCGAGGCCGAGATCCGCGACGTCCTTTCTCAGAATCACTTCCACCATCGGTCCCTCCAGTTTTATCTCACGCGCCGTCCGTCTTCATCCCCGGACGCGACCGCAGGTCCAGCCACGTATCGCTGATTCCCATGACGAGGGCCGCACCCGCCGTCACCGGGTAGAGGACCAGCGCCGCGAGCACCCACGCGCCGATCGCCCAGCCCGAGCTTAGCACGGAAGCCCCCAGCCACACGAGCACCGCAAGACCTCGGAGCAGATAGAGGCCGCCCATCACCGTCACCATGTTGCCGCCCGTGCGCTCCGCCCACGCCCCCGCGGGGAGGACGAGGAGCGCGAGCCCCAGCACGAGCACCCAGACCAGGTGATCGCCGAACCGGAACTCCCGCAGCGGCGGAAGCGGTCTCCGTTCTCCCCGGATTCGCCCGAGGATGTAGGCGGCGACCCCCAGGGCCGAGATCGAAGCGAGCGCGAGCAGGGCCGGGTAAACAGCCTCCCACGCGCTCACGATGCCGCGCACCGTCGCTTCCACCGGTCGACCGCCCCATGCATTGAAATCAACCACGGCCAGCGCCCGGCTGAACTGCGCCGTGATCTGCCAGTCGAGATCCGCGGGCAGTCCGGGTCGCAGCACGGCGAGAGCCGCCACCGTGGCTCCCGCGATCGCGACCGCCGCCAGCGACCGGTCGAACACTGGCCGATCCGGCCCCAGCGCCGTGCCGAAGGCGAATCCGCCAGCCAGCAGCACTGCCCAGCCACGTTCGATGAACCACGGCGGCCCTGCCTCCTGAAACCCGAGCCCCGCCCCGGCCAGAAGGAGCAGCGCCAGGGCGGCCGACCCGGACTGGGGCGGTTCGAAGGTCAGAATCGCCACGGCTGTGGGCACGCCGACGATGGCCATGAGCCCGAGCGGCGACGAACTCAGCGGCGACAGCAGCATGACCAGCAGGAGGAGACCCGCGGCCGGCCAGAGGCCGCTCCAGCGTTCCCTCAGCGGCCCCATGCCGGGGTCGTACTAGTCGTGGTAGCCGCGGATGTACGGCAGTAACGCGAGATATCTCGCCCGCTTGATCGCCACCGTCACCGCCCGCTGGTGCCGTGCGCACGACCCCGTGGCTCGCCGCGGCAGGATCTTGCCGCGATCCGAGATATAGCGATCCAGCGCGCGTTCATCCTTGTAGTCCACGCCGACGATCCGGGTCTCACAGCACCGGCACGCCTTTCGAAAGGCCATCTATTCCTCCTTCGCGTCGGCGGACTCTTCCGGTTCCCCGGCGTCCGCGTCCGCACCGTCCTGCTCGGTATCCGCATCGTCGGCCGGCGCCTCGGCTGCGGCTTCGGCCTCGGCGGGAGCCTCGTCGGTTGCGTCGTCGGCGTCGTCCGCGGCTTCAGCCTCAGCCTCAGCGTCGGTCTCGTCGGGAGCTTCGTCGGCGTCGGCGGCTTCTTCGGCCTCGTCCGCCGCGTCGGCCGCGTCGTCAGCCTCGTCCGCCGCGTCGTCAGCCTCGTCCGCCGCGTCGTCAGCGCCGTCCGCCGCGTCGTCAGCGCCGTCCGCTTCGGCGCCGTCCGCCTTCTCCGTCTCCTCGGCTTCGGACGCGTCCTCCGCGTCGGCTCCCTCTGCGCCGTCTTCCTCCGGCTTGGGGGCGGTCGGCGCCGGATCGGGAAGCGGCCACGGATGTTCCTGGATCACGATCAGATACCGG